>CAJXLH010000096.1 GCA_913055925.1 uncultured Maritalea sp.
TGGCCTGAATGGAGGTTGCGACCTTCTGTTGTTCTTCAAGGCGCTGAAGATGCCCGCCGGCCAAGTGGCCAATCTCGTGCGCGATTACTGCTTTTAATGCGTTTGGTGTTTCGGAATCGATGATGGTGCCATAATTGATGAACATAGCGCCGGAGCTCACCACAAAGGCGTTAAATCGCCTGTCGTTGATGATGTAAATCGGTGTTTGTCGATTGATGCCAGCAGCTTTGAACAAGGGTGCAGAGAAATCGCGCAGCATCGCTTCAATTTCCGCATCATTAATCAGGTTGATGGTTTGGGCACGCGCCGCTGTTGTGCTGACAATCAAACAGATCGACAAAAAGATTGTGGAGATTATTCGACCCATTGCGGAATTGACCTTTGCCTCAAACCTGAATTATGCCCTGATGCCATTGGCGGACCAAAGAGATGACATTAAGCCTTTATGGCACCAAATGCAGGAAAGTTGGGCACTTTAATGGCGAACTCACAACAGTTTGATGGCTTGCGACCATTCTATGCAATGGAAATTCTCGCCATGGCGAAAGCCAAAGAGGCGCAAGGCGTTGAAATTTCGCATTTAGAGGTCGGCGAACCCGGTGCGCAGGTTGCACCGCAGGTGCGTGAGGCGGTTGTGAATACTGTCCTTAATGATCGACAAGGTTACACCCATGCGAAAGGAAATGCTTCGCTTCGGGAAAAGCTTGTCACCTACTATCGCGCCCAACATGGCGTGATTGTTGATCCAGACGATATTTTGGTCACCAACGGATCCTCGGCAGGGTTTACGCTGGCTTTTCTATCTGCATTTGAAAAGGGCGCGCGCATTGCTGTAACGCGGCCCGGTTATCCCGCTTATTTGAACATTCTCAGTAGCTTGGGGTTTGAACCAGCCGAAATAGCGATTTCTGCTGAAAATGGTTGGAAACTAACCGCAGAACAGATCCGCGAAACCCATAAACGCGCGCCACTCGATGGTCTATTGTTGGCATCACCAGCAAACCCAACAGGGGCGATGGTGAGCACAGACGAGTTGAAGGAAATCGTGAGCGTTTGCCGCGATTTGGGTATCCGCTTTATCTCAGACGAGATTTATCACGGTCTGAGCCATGGCGACAAAGAAGCAACTGCGCTTCAATTTGGCGACGACAGTATCGTGATCAATAGTTTTTCAAAATACTATTGCATGACCGGTTGGCGTATTGGTTGGATGATTTTGCCAAAGAGTCTCGTGCGACGCACTGAGATTATGGCACAAAACATGTTTATTTCGGCACCGAGCATGTCGCAGGTGGCGGCAGAAGCGGCACTAGATTGTCGTGAATATTATGACGAGCAAAAGCGGAAATATGTTCAAAATGGCGCGTTGTTGACCAAAGCATTGAACGAAATGGGTTTTCGCGATGCGCGTCAATCAGATGGGGCGTTCTACGCTTATGTAAACATTGCCGATTTTTCCAACGACAGCATCGAATTTTGCCAGAAGCTTTTGGAACGTGGTGATGTTGCTGCGACGCCGGGCGTGGATTTTGATCGCCAAGAAGGGCACAATTTCGTCCGCTTTTCTTACGCCGGTGCACGCGCCGACATCGAAAATGCCATAGAAAAGCTGGCTGGTTTTTTGGCGCGGCCTGTTTAAGGTCGGCTTTGATCGTCGCGAATATTGCTGCTGCCTTGTTGCTTGAGCAGACCGAACGTTCGGTCTGAGCAGCGGGGCAGTTGAGCAGTATGTGCAGTTGAGTTGTTTGGTTCGGCGCCAAAGCTCTTACGTCTTGGACTAGTTATAGATCCGGCAGCAAGTGCGGGATGGTCGAGGAGTGCCCGGGATTGTCGCGGAGTGACTGGGATTGCCTAGGAATGCCAATGTCTCCCAGAAGCCTGTAACCACAACAGCAAAAAAGGCTCGGACAAAGTTGCCCAAGCCTTTTGTTTTTCGTTGCATTTAGAAAATGCGCTATTTTTGACCGAGGAAGTTGCGTTGCCACCAGCCGCGCTTTGTCTTTTTCTCAGGCTCTTTGTTTTCTTCGTCTGAAGAACTTGAAGAAGTAACGATAACGCCTTCTTCTGGAAGTTCTTTTTCCGGTCGACGACGTGAGGTAGGCTTTTCCTCTTTCGGTTGTTCTTCAACCGGTGTTTCGCTCTTTGTGGGCTCTGGTTGTGTTTCTTGCTTCGCAGCTGCATCAGCAGCTTCAGCTTCTTTTTGAGCTTTAGATTTCCGGCCACGTCGACGCTTCGGTTTCTCTTCTTTTGGCTCGGCCTCTGGCTGTGCTTCTGCCGCTGGGGAGCCTTCTTCCGCGCTAGAAGCGTCTTCAGCAATTTTAGCCGCGCTGTCGTCGTCAGACTTTTTCTTGCGACCACGACGTGTGCGTTTCTTCGGCTTGTCTTCTTTAGCTTCGTCAGCGTTTGCCTCATCGGCTACAGGCGCAGATTCTACAGCTGCTGCTGCGTCCGCGTCCATTGCTGCCGCTTCAACAGGGGCATCCGCGCTCTTGTCTTCGCCATTTTCTGCAGACTGCTCATTGTTTTGTGCATCTACATCTTGGTTGCGGCGATTGCGGCGGCCACCGCGGCGACCACGACGACGGCGCTTTTTCGGTTGTTCGTCGTCGTCATCATCGTTGGTTTCTTCAGTGTTTTCGTTCGGCGTAGCTTGTTTTTGCGTGTCCTCAGATTTTGAGCGATCACGGTTTTTGCCACCACGACGACGTTTATTGCGTTTGCTGCGAGAGCTGCGCTCTTCTTCCGCGTCGTCCTCATCTTCTTCGATGTCGGCAATTTGCAAGCTGTCCACTTGAATGTGGTTTGTTTTGCGCGGCTCGCCATTGCTATATGGGTCGCCTTTTTCGATCACAAATTGATCGCCCAACATGTGGGCATCCGCTGTGATTGAGATTGCGATGCCAAACCTTGCTTCGAGTGTTAGCAGTTGGTTGCGTTTGGCGTTGAGCAAGTAAAGTGCAACGTCAGTTGGAATTTTGACGTTGATGGACTGACCTTGCTTGCGCATCACGTGCTCTTCAATGGCGCGCATAACCATCAGCGCCAAGCTGTCCACAGACCGCACGAGGCCGGTACCAGCGCAGACAGGGCAGGTGATGGTCGAGCTTTCAAGCACACCAAAGCGAATGCGTTGACGCGACATCTCGAGAAGACCGAAGTGTGAAATACGGCCAACCTGAATGCGGGCGCGATCTGACTTCAGGCTCTCTTTAAGCTTGCGCTCAACAGCGCGCACATTGCGCTTTTCTTCCATATCGATGAAATCGATGACCACAAGGCCAGCCATATCGCGCAAGCGCAACTGGCGCGCAAGTTCTTGCGCTGCTTCTAGGTTGGTCTGAAGTGCTGTGTCTTCAATATTGTGTTCTTTGGTGGCTTTACCCGAGTTCACGTCCACCGAAACAAGCGCTTCGGTTGGGTTGATCACGAGATAACCGCCTGACGGCAGTGTGACCTGCGGGGAGAACATGGAATCGAGTTGTGTCTCGACATTGAATTTTGAGAAGATTGGCTGTTCTTCGCGGTATGGCTGCACATTTTTCGCGTGTGAAGGCATGATCATGCGCATGAAATCTTTGGCTTCACGGTAGGCGTCTTCACCTGAGACGAGAACCTCAGATATCTCTTTATTATAGAGATCTCGGATCGATCGCTTGATCAAACTGCCTTCTTCATAAACCAGGCACGGCGCGGTCGATTCAAGGGTAAGACTGCGCACATTTTCCCAAAGGCGCAGCAAATACTCAAAGTCGCGTTTTACTTCTGCCTTGGTGCGTGACGCACCAGCTGTCCGCAGGATCACGCCCATGCCTTTTTGCACGTCCAACTCGCTGGCAACCTGTTTGAGGCGCTTACGGTCAGCTGCGTTAGTGATTTTGCGTGAAATGCCACCACCACGTGCAGTGTTTGGCATCAAGACCGAATAACGGCCTGCGAGAGAAAGGTAAGTTGTGAGGGCTGCGCCTTTGTTGCCGCGCTCTTCTTTCACTACCTGAACAAGCAAAACCTGACGGCGCTTGATTACTTCTTGAATTTTATAAGTGCGGGCTTTTTTCTTGCGGCGACGTTGTGGAACTTCTTCCATTGCGTCTTCAGCGCCTACAGCTTCAACATCATCATCATCTGACTTGTCGTCGTCGCTGTCGTCACCGTCATTGTCGTCCTGAGCCTCTTTGGCTTCAGGCTGATCGCCGGCATCTTCGTCCGCGACATCATCGCTTTCGACAGAAATCTCTTCGATTTCAGCGGCTTGCACGTCGCCGTCATCATCGTCATCGCTGTCGTCGTCGCCTTCGGGCTCTTCCGCAGGGTCTTCGATATCGAGAATTGACGGCTGAGCGGCTTCGCTCAAATCTTCTGTGTCAGCAACCGGTGCTTCATCTTCTTCTTCCTCAGCCAGAAGCGCTTCGCGGTCGGCGAGGGGAATTTGATAATAGTCTGGGTGGATTTCTGAGAAGGCAAGAAAACCGTGGCGGTTGCCACCATAGTCGACGAAAGCGGCCTGCAAAGAAGGCTCAACGCGTGTAACCTTTGCGAGGTAGATATTGCCGCGTAGTTGACGACGTGCGGCGCTTTCAAAGTCAAATTCTTCTAGTCTTGATCCGTCAGTTACGACTACTCGAGTTTCTTCCGGGTGGATTGCATCCACCAACATTCTTTTGGTTGCCATAAAGCGTTACTCCACGCTGCCACGCGCTGCTGCGTCTCAAATCGCTCAACCGTATTTGACGGCCAGTGCGCTGTGGTGCGTTCTTGTTGAAAATGCCAAGGCCAGATGCGGCGTGGCAATTGTTTGTTGAATGCGATTGGCGGGCAAAGATAGGGCGTCGCGCGCTCGGCGTGCGTCCTGTATTTTGCGCAAATTGCCACATCACATTTACTTCCGTAATGCCCAAACTCGCGAAGGGAGGTTCGAAAATTTGAGCGGGCCATTCGGCCGAATTCTCTTTATTGGGATCGTGCGGTAATCGCGCGCCTGCTACTAGATTTAAGTCCAGTTCACGCCATTTCAACGTGTCAGAGGCCCCAATCCCATATTGCTGGTTTACGTGCGAATGACAAAATAAGCAACAAATATGTTGTTGTGCCGCAACAGGCGGAACTTAATTGCCTAGAAATTGGCGCAATTTTCACGCACAGGTGATCAAACAAAAGTGGAAATGATGGTGCGGCATACGCCCAAATCAGAGAATCACCTATATCAATCAGTTAACTGCAGCAGAGGTTTGATGAATTTGGTGCGAGAATTTTTGCGCTTCGGTTTGATTGTTTGGTGCGCGTTTGCGATGTTTGCAGGCGCTGCTTTCGCGCAGAGTGAACAGGCTGAGATTTCCGACGCACGTATTGCATCGGCACCGGAACGTTCGCGGATCGTTTTCGATTTGAGCGCGGAAACTGGTTATGCAACTTTTCCAGTAGCAGAGCCGGATCGCCTGGTTATCGACTTTGAAGGTGCGTTCGTCGGCGAAAATGCACCTGTTGATGTCGAGGCGAGCGGCCTTGTCGAGAAAATGCATCTAGGCGCTTTGAGCGAAGACGTGGCACGTGCTGTGATTTTCCTCAATAAGCCGGTGGCAGTTTCGGTGATCAAAATGTCGCCTGCTGACGGCGAAGTTCCTGCCCGTTTGGTGCTTGAACTGGAGCCGGGAACGCGGGACGTTTTCGATGCCGCTGTTGCCGCTGTGTTGGCCCAGCAGCAAGCTGACAGCGAAGCGCAGACTACCCAAGAAACTGCTGTTACCCAGCAAGAGACGGCTACGACCGATGCAGAAGCGGTGGCGCCTTCAGCCGAAATCAAGCCTTTGATCATCATCGATCCGGGCCATGGCGGCGTTGACCTAGGCGCGAAGGGCAGTGAAGGGCAGCTTGAAAAAGACATTGTTTTGAATGTGGCTAAGAAACTGCAGGCGGTTATTCAGGCAGATGGTCGGTTTGATGTGGCGCTGACGCGCGATGGCGATACATTTCTGACCTTGAATGAACGTGTGCAACTTGCGCGTGATAACCAAGCCAACCTTTTTGTATCGCTTCATGCCGATTCATTTGAGCAACCTTTTGTGCGTGGTGGTTCTGTTTATACGCGCGATGAGAAGGCCACCGATGTTTTAGACAAGGTGTTGGCGGAAAACGAAAACCAAGCAGATCTTGTGGCAGGTTTTAATCCGCCCGAAACAGAGAACGCAGTCGTTGATATTTTGGTGGATTTGATGCGCCGCGAAACACGGCGACAGTCCTTTGTCGCAGCGCGCCAGATCGTGGCGTTAATGAACCGAAATATGCCGATGCGTCCGCATCCATTGCGGCAGGCCGATTTTTTCGTGTTGCAGGCGCCAGAGGTGCCGTCGGTTCTTATCGAACTTGGATTTTTGTCTAACGAGCAGGATTTGCGCAATCTCTCGCAGGAACAATGGCAGGAAAAAGTGGCAGATACGCTTGCGCGTGGCATAACCAAATATTTTGACGTTAGCGCACAACCGTGATTAAAGCCCCACAACACAAATTCAATTTGTTGCTTTGGCCACATTGTGGTCCAAACAATGGACTATCGCCTAGTGCGATGTGGACTGATTTGGCATTCGGCCAACAACCAGTTCAGTTTGAAATACGCCCGGATGGACATAGATAAAGCATGCTTCGTTTAATCAGTTGGCTTTTTGCCTTTGGTGTTTTTGTTGGATTTGCCGCGCTCGCAGGTGTGGCGATTTTCTTGTGGAACCTATCGCAAGACCTGCCTGATTATACCGTTTTGAAAGACTATCAGCCACCGGTGACGACACGCGTGCACGCGGCCGATGGTTCGTTGCTTGGTGAATATGCTCGTGAGCGCCGATTGTTTCAGCCAGTTGAAACTATTCCCCCAATGGTTGTGAATGCCTTTGTTTCTGTGGAAGACAAGGACTTCTATTCGCATGGTGGTCTAGCGCTAGATGGTATTGTGCGCGCGATCCGCGACAACATTCAGAAAAAACTTGATGGGTCGACAGGTCCTTTGGTGGGTGCGTCAACGATTACACAGCAGGTGGCGCGGAACTTCCTTCTGACTCTTGATCAAACTTGGGACCGTAAAATCCGCGAGATGTTGCTTGCCATTCGGATTGAGCAAACCTTCTCTAAAGACAAAATCATGGAACTTTATCTAAACGAGATATTCCTTGGTTTGAACTCTTATGGTGTTTCTGCTGCGGCGTTGAACTATTTCGACAAAGCGCTTTATGAGCTGACTATTGCCGAAGCAGCATATTTAGCGGCGTTGCCAAAGGGCCCGGCGAACTATCACCCTATCCGAAAGCCAGAAGCTGCGATTGCACGCCGAAACTATGTGATTGGCCGCATGGTGGAAGAGGGCTACATCACCGCAGAACAGGGTGATGCGGCGAAGTCTGAGCCTTTGAACGTTTTCCCGCGTACGTCGGGCGCGCAGATTTATTCTGCTGAATATTTCGCGGAAGAAGTACGTCGCCGTTTGTCGAGCATTTACGGTGAAGATCAATTGTATGGCGGTGGTTTGTCCGTGCGGACAACAATGGAACCGACTTTGCAGCGCTATGCGCGCGAGGCATTGATGCGTGGATTGATCGATTTTGATCAAAAAACGGGCTATCGCGGACCCGTGGCGACCATCGAAATCGATGATGATTGGGGCGACGATCTTGTCGAGATCGATCCGTTGTCTGATGTGCCAGAGTGGCGCTTGGGCGTCGTTATTGAGCTTGAGCAGAACGCAGCGGTTGTTGGTTTGCATCCTGGCAAGGATTTGCAAAATAAACCCAATCCAGAGCGTGAGACTGGTTCACTTCCTGGCAAAGAGCAAAAATGGATTTCTAAGCCATTATCGCAAGTTCTCAATATTGGCGACGTAATTTATGTTGAGCCAGTTGAGGGCCAAGAAGGCGTTTATCAGATGCGTCAACCGCCAGAAGTGGAGGGCGGTTTGGTGGCAATGGACCCGCGCACTGGTCGTGTGTTGGCGATGGTGGGCGGCTTCTCTTTTGCAGCGTCACAATTTAACCGAGCAACGCAGGCGCAACGTCAACCGGGTTCTTCGTTCAAGCCGATTGTATATGCAGCCGCGCTTGATAATGGCTACACGCCGGCATCGGTTGTTCTGGATGCGCCGCTGGAGATCAAAAACTTTGACGGCACCACTTATCGTCCTGAAAACTATTCAACTCAGTTCTATGGCCCGCAAACACTGCGCCGCGGAATTGAGCGTTCTCGAAACGTAATGACCGTTCGTTTGGCGCAAGACATCGGTATGCCGCTGGTTTCAGAATATTCGCGTCTGTTTGGTATCCACGATAAGTTGCCGCCTTATTTGGCGATGTCGCTAGGTGCGGGCGAAACAACTGTTTTGAAGATGACAGCGGCTTACGCGACGATTGCCAATGGTGGTCGTAAGATCAATCCGACATTGATTGACCGTGTTCAGGACCGTTACGGCAAAACAGTGTTCCGCCATGACGAACGAATTTGTGATGGTTGTGATGCCGATCAATGGGCCAATCAGGCTGAGCCGCTCGTTGTAGATACGCGAGAACAAATTCTTGATCCGATGACGGCGTATCAGATCACCTCGATGATGGAAGGCGTTGTAAAGCGCGGCACTGGTGCGCGCGTTCGTGCTGTTGGTCGTCCTGTGGCTGGTAAAACAGGTACATCGAACGACTACAAAGATGCTTGGTTCGTAGGCTTTACCCCAGAACTAGCTGTGGGTGTTTATGTTGGATATGACACACCAAAGCGCATGGGACGCGCTGCCACTGGTGGCGAGCTGGCCGCTCCAATCTTTACTTCTTTTGTGCAAAAAGCGCTTGCTGGCAAACCGCCAACTCCGTTCAAAGTCCCTGCGGGCATGACACCGTATTGGATTGATCCTAAGACGGGCGTGAAGGTTTCGGGCGGTGAAGGTGCTATTTCCGAAGCATTTAAGCCAGGCACAGGGCCAAACCTCATTACGTCAGTTATTGGTGTTG
>CAJXLH010000097.1 GCA_913055925.1 uncultured Maritalea sp.
CGCAAACACGGCCAGGCATTTGACGCACAAGGTTTGGACGCGTTGCCATCAGGCCGACATAAGGACCGCCAAATGTCAGTGGGTTACCAATGGATTGGCCTTCGCCAACAACAATGTCCGCGCCTTGCGCGCCGGGAGATTCGATTGCACCGAGTGAAACCACTTCGGTAAACACTGCCACCAACAGCGCACCTTTTTCATGTGCCGCTTCAGCAATCGGACGCAGGTCGCGCAGGTTGCCGTAAAAGTCAGGCGACTGCACAACTACACATGCCGTTGTATCATCGATTTGGCTGATGATGTCTTCTTCAGCCGTTGGGTCGGCAGGCAAACAGTTAAACGCCTCATCGTCACCCATATAGGTCGCCACAGTGTCGCGATATTGTGGGTGGAGGCCACCCGACATCACAACGCCTTTACGACGCTTCAGACGGCGCGCCATCAAAACCGCTTCCACGGTTGCAGTTGAGCCGTCATACATGGACGCGTTTGCGATTTCCATGCCGGTAAGGTTTGCAACCTGAGTTTGGAATTCAAACAGCATTTGCAGCGTGCCTTGAGAAATCTCAGGCTGGTACGGCGTATAGGCTGTCAAAAACTCTGAACGTTGGATCAAATGATCAACGGTCGCAGGTACGTGGTGACGATATGCGCCAGCTCCCACAAAAAACGGACCATCGCCAGCAACGCGGTTCTTGCCCGCGAGTTTTTTCATTGTGGCTTCAACCATAAATTCTGGCTGATGGTCAGGCAGATCAAGCGTTGCGGTGTTAAACACCTTGCTTGGTACTTTGGCGAACAGTTCGTCAGATGATTGAATGCCAACGGCATCCATCATGACTTTTCTGTCCTCATTCGAATGCGGGAGATAACGCATCATAGAAGTTCAACCCTTCTTTTTTACTCGATGTGCGCCTTGTAGGCGTCAGCGTCTAGCAGGCCTTCAAGCTCGCCAGCGTCGTCCAATTCAATCTTGAAAAACCAGCCATCAGCGTCTGGGCTTGAGTTCACAAGGCCCGGCTCGTCAGCTAGCTTTTCATTTACTGCTGTGATGGTGCCAGATACTGGCGCATAGATTTCTGAGGCTGCTTTTACAGACTCAACAACAGCAACTTCGTCGCCTTTTGCAAATTTTGCGCCCACTTCTGGCACATCAACAAAAACCACGTCGCCCAATTGGTTCTGCGCATAATCAGAAATGCCAACTGTGCCTTCATTGCCAGCAACAGTGATATATTCGTGGTCTTCTGTGTAACGTGTATCGCTCATTTGGTCCCCCTTCGGTCCTTAAAATCTCAAATCTACAAACGCACGTAGTTTGCAGGTGTAAATGGAAGTTTCTCAACAACGCCGTTGACCGCTTTGCCGCGGACCATGGCAGTTAGCTCGGTGCCCAATTTGGCCAACTCAGCTGGCACATAGGCAAAAGCCACAGGTGCGCCAATAGTTGGACCAAAGGTTCCTGAGGTCACCACGCCAATTTCATTGCCGTCACCATCAACAATCTTTGCGCCCTCGCGCACTGGCAAACGGCCCTCAAATTTCACGCCGACGCGCTTTTCGCTTGCACCGTCTTTGATGATCTTTTGCACAACTGGTGCGCCAGCAAATCCACCCTCTACGCGACGACCTTTGCCAATGGCAAAGATGAGCCCCGCACTGATTGGATCGCGCTTGTCGTCCATGTCGTGGCCATAAAGGCAAAGACCTGCCTCCAAGCGCAAGCTGTCACGGGCGCCAAGACCGGCTGGCTCAACTTCTTCGTTGCTCACGAGTAATTCAGCTAGCTTCACCGCATCATCAGGGGAAACAGAAAGCTCAAAACCATCTTCGCCAGTGTAACCTGAACGCGAGACATATACGTCCATGCCTTCAATGGTTGTGGCAGCGGCATTCATAAAGCTGAGTTTAGACGGGAGATCGCAATAGCGCGCAAGAACGTCTGCCGCTTTTGGCCCTTGAAGCGCCATCAAGCCACGTTCCCAAAAGGTTTCGACCTTCACGCTGTCGCCAAGTTTTTCTTTAAGGATCGCAACGTCATGATCTTTGCGACCCGCGTTGAAAACGATCATCAGAATACCGTCTGAATCGTCCTCACCCGGGCGCGTGACGATCAAATCGTCTTCGATGCCACCTTCATCATTGAGCAGAAGCGTGTAGCGCATTTCGCCAGGGTTAAGACCAACAAGATCACCCGGCATAAGCGTTTCAAGCGCACGAGCAGTTGTTTCGTGGTCAGGTCCGGTGACCACCACTTGCCCCATGTGCGAAACATCAAAAAGGCTCGCGCTGTTTCGTGTTTGCTCGTGTTCCGCAATCACGCCTTTATACTGAACAGGCATTGCAAAGCCGGCAAAACCCACCATGCGACCGCCCCACTTTTCGTGCGTGTCAAACAATGGCGTCTTCAAGAGATCTTGAGATTGTGTTGCAGCCATTTATTCCCCCATTTTACTCGACATCAGGAACCAGCGCGACGAACCATTGTCGCATTGGCGCCCCCTCTGTCGGTAAACCTGAGAGATTTCCCAAAAGCCTTGGATTTGTCCTAGGCCCTGGCTACGTCCTTCGGTGGGTTGGCTGAAACCAACCGCTTTCCAGAGTTATAGTGTGCTTGGCGGTCCTTTTGCCTGAGAGTTTCCGGGGCGGTTGCTCCTTCGGCGCTGGAAGATCCAGTCTCTCCCGCTGCTGCTGCGTCAAACTAGCTACGAATCTAGCCTAGGTCAACGCAATTTGATCTTATCCCTTTGGATCAAATCCAACCCAAATGATGATTTCCTCGCCGCCAACGTAAGGAATCGCAACGTTTTCAACCACTTTGATGAATTCTTCGCCTTGGTTTGGCGGTGTAATTGTCACGGGGATATCGTATTTTTGGCTGAAGACAGCCAAGCTATCGCGCTCAACAGCAAAGCGTAGTGGTACTTTAACTGTTTCAGAGCCTTTGCCCTGTGGTCCAGCAAGCAAGCGTCCAACAACGCCCATCTTTACTGTGATCAAACCGTTTGAAACCAAGCAATTGCGCGATTGTTTGTCGAGCACAGCTTGGTAGCGCAGAGCTTTCGCGTTTCCAGTTTGGCCCTTGGTGTAAAGTGCGTAAGCTTCAGCGCCTTGGCGAACCCGAATTTCCGGGCACTCGCTCGCAACAATTGGGAAAGCTGATGGTGCAGACCCTGCAATTTCAGATTGTGACGCAGATTGGTCAATATATTTGCTGTCGGATTTTCCGCCGGTCAAAGACCCAACGCATGCGCTTAAAGAAACCGCTGCAAGCGCAATTACCGCCAAGGATTTGCCCATTCCCAATGCTGACATATGACTACCCACTCTCACCTAACTAAGCCGACGCGTCGGCTTGCATCTCTTTTACCGCAGCAATTAGGTTCTCAGCGCCTGTCTGCGCTGTTGATCCTCTTACTGTCTCTTCAAACACCCGAACCACTTCGCCATCTTTAACGATATAGGCCAAGCGCGCAAATCGGGTGCCCATGCCACCGCCGCGCGCATCCATATCTGATTTCATGGCAATGGCCAAATCTGCGTTGCCGTCTGCGATCATATCCACTTTGCCATCCGTGCCCATTTGTGTTGCCCAAGCGGACATAACAAAGTGATCATTCACTGACAGGCAAGCAACCCGATCAACACCCAACTGCGCGAAAACATCTGCTGTAGCCAAATAGCCTGGCAAATGATCATTGTGGCAAGTCGTTGAAAATGCTGCAGGCAAACAAAAAAGAACCGAGAGGCCCCCTGCCACATATTGGGCGAAATCGATATCTTCAGGCCCCAATGCCGTGATTTTCTTCACTTCGACAGATGGGAACTTTTCGCCAACCTCTAAAGGCATATGGGTTGCACCTCAACTCAGCAAAACACGCAGAAACTAAGTGTTTTTACTCAAAAATTAACGTTTCGTCGACCACTTTTACCAGCTCAATCTTAACAAGCTTGGAATAAGGGCCTTGCTTGCTGTCATAAATTAGCCGGACTTCTTGATCGAGAAGTGTGGATAGATCAGATCCACCCAAACTTGCAACCGTCATAGCGCCCAATTCTGGACGAGAATGAGGCAGATCGAACAAAAGCGATTTATTTGGTAAATCAACAATTAACGATTTGTTGGACAGGGGATCATCTGCCGAGGGTAATACCAAAAGATTGTTATCCGCGTCATAGCCAACAAACGCAAAAGGTGCGGATGCGCGATCGTCAATTTGCGGCACAATCGCTTTCGCGGATTGAATTCGAAAACCATTCGATGCTGAAGGCGATGCGGGGTCTAGTTGCAGTATGCCGGACCACGAAACGGGAATGCACACATCAGAGCATACACCCAATCTTAGTGCGACATTGAGCTGGGCTGGTTTGTATTGATCGGCCAGCTTTAGCTCAACCGGCAACGTAACCCTTCCCTCATAGACATAATCGACATAGCCGTAATCCTCGCTGCGCTTCGGAAATGGCCAGCGAATATCGGCCGATAAGACGTGTAAAGATTGCTGCCAATCCATGGTCAAAGGAATGCCGGTTTCGCCCGGATTGCGCCAATAGGTTTTCCAACCATCTGCAAGATCGAGTTGAATGGCGGCCCAAAAACTTCCATTCTCATCCGCTTTGTTCGAGGAAATGAGTCGCAATTTGGCGCCTGGCGCGATGTCTTCCCAAGCGGTCTCGCTCGATACAACAGTTTGTATCGAGAACAGGAACAATGAGGCGACCAATGTCACAAGAATGTAGGGATTACGGGCTTTCATGGGGTCTCAATAGCCCGAAACGGTGACAAACAAAAGGCATTTTGGATCAGCTTTTGGTGATCGAAATTTTACCTCTTGCGCATAAACTAATATTCGTCAAACTTAGATTATTAGGAGTTTGGTTGTGAGTTTTTCCCTTCGTGGCCAGTTTTTGGTCGCCATGCCAGATATGCAAGATGAGCGGTTTGCTCATACGGTCGTATTTGTTTGTTCACACAGTGAAGATGAAGGCGCCATGGGTCTCGTGGTCAACAAACTCATGCCCGATCTACACTTCGCCGACTTGATGGCGCAGTTCGATATTAAGGTGAATGACGAAGACGAAGAAGAAAGCCGTAAGATATACGAACAACCGATTGTGGTTGGCGGACCTGTGGAAACTGGTCGCGGTTTTGTGCTTCACACAGCAGACTTCGAAACACGCGAAAACTCGGTCAATGTGGCAGACGATCTGTGTCTGTCCACCACCATGGATGTACTAAAATCGATTGCCGATGGCGAAGGCCCAGAGCATGCATTGCTTGCATTGGGCTATTGCGGTTGGGAACCGGGGCAGCTGGAAGGCGAAATTAGCGATAATGGCTGGCTGACCATTCCGGCGACCTCTGAGCTGATTTTCAACACCCCAATGGACAAACGTTATGATAAAGCGCTGAAGAGCGTCGGCATTGATATTGCCTTTTTGTCCAGCGTAGCCGGTCACGCCTAGGCCAGATTTGCACTCGCCTTTTGTTTTTTCTTGAGCAACTGCTGCATCTGTTGCCCTGTCAGCGGCTTTGAGAAAACATAGCCCTGTGCGTAGCGACATTCCAATGAACGCAAGCGTTCCAGCTCTTCTTCGTTTTCCGCCCCCTCTGCTATCACCTTAAGATCAAGATCTTTTGCCAAAGCAACGATGGCCTTCATAATTGGCAATTGGGTTTGCGCTATCCCGTGCTTTTGATCTGACTGCACAAAAGTCGATGGGATTTTGACAAAATCAAACGGGAAACGGTGTAAATAAGACAGTGACGAATGCCCGACGCCGAAATCATCAAGCGCGAGACGGAAACCCATTCCTTTCAGTGCTTCGAGCACATAGGCGGAATGCTCCGGGCTTGTCATCACTTGGCTTTCGGTGACTTCAAGCACCACCCGATCAACAAGATCACCATGAGACGCGATAAGCGTGCGCATTTCGTTGAGCAGATTTTCGTTTGCTAATTGTTGCGCGGACAGGTTGAGCGACACAAAGAAGTCTTTGCCCACAACTCCAGCGTCGAGCCATGAGCGCAATTGAATGGCGGTTTGCTCGATAACAACTTGCCCCAATCGATCAATCAGACCGCTGCGTTCTGCAAGCGGGATAAACTCTTCTGGGCTGATGGCGCCACGGTTTGGATGGTTCCACCGCATGAGCGCTTCGGCTCCCGCAAGCTTGTCACCTGGCAAATCGTAGATCGGCTGGAAGTGCATTTGCAATTGGCGTTGATCAATCGCCTTTTCCAAATCCGCGTTGAGCGTGGAGTGCGAAACGCCAAGTTCTGTTGAGTTTGCACGATATGCCTCAATGCGGTCGCCGCCCATGCGCTTTGCGTACATCATCGCCAGTTCCGCGTTACGCAGTATTGTTGAGGCCGCGTTTGGCTTGTTGTCATAGATCGTCACGCCAATCGACGCAGAGATCGACAATTCAGTTTCGCCGAACTTGATCGGCTCGCGGATTGATTTGCGCATTTGCTCGGCAAAGCCCGCAATTTTCGTTGCACTTTGCTCTGACACCAAGATCACTGCAAACTGGTCGCCATTAATACGTGCTAGCGTATCAAGCGGTCGCATCAAGCGCGCCAAGCGCCGCGAAATCGCGAGCAGTACTGAATCTGCTGCCACGTGGCCAATGCGTTCGTCGAGATTGGAAAACCCATCCAGATCAACAAGGAACACGGCGGGCTTGTTTTCTTTCTCTTCTCGAGAGCGAACCAAAGCGCGTTCCAAACGATCCAAAAACAGCTCTTTGTTTGGCAGACCTGAAAGGCTGTCATGCACAGCGTCGTGCATCAAACGGTCACGCGCAGCACGCTCTTCGGTGACATCCTGCAGCGTGCCAACACAACGCACCACATCGCCATTAGCGCCGACAACCGGCTTCACGCGCAAACGCATGTGACGGTAAGTGCCGTCATGAGTTACCACGCGAAAATCGGATGAAACCTTGCCGCGTTTCAGCTCAACCAGCGTGTCGAGGCCTGTGCGGAAACGGTCACGGTCTTCCGGGTGCAAACGATCCAGCCAAATTTTGATCGCGCCCTGCAGGCTGCCATCTGGTTCGCCCAAGCGACGCGCCAATCCGTCAGATACGGTCACGCGGTCTTTATCCACGTGCCAATCAAAAATGAAATCGCCGCTGCCTGTCAGCGCAAGTGCGCGACGGTCCACATCAGAGATTTGGCCTACTGTTACCTGCCCTTCGGTAAAGGCGTGTTGCAGCGCCGTGAAGCCCAACAGCATAACGATGAGCACTAAGCCGCCAGCGACTGCGGATTGTGCAATGTCATTGGAAACGCCGCCTGACACCACCATGAAAGAAAACACCATCCATGAAACGACGATGATCCAAGTGGGCACCAGCATGATGGCGCGATCATACCCGCGCACGGCCAAGAATATCACCATGACAATGCCGAACAGGCCAACCATAGCCAAAATGGCGCGCGCGATACCAATCGCGATAACTGGTTGGAAGAACGAGAGCACCATAAGCGCTGCGAGGACGAGGCCAATTGCAAGCGCCAAATGGATGAAGCGCAAATGCCAGCGGTGCAAATTGAGATAGATGAACAAATAGCCAAACAGCGTCGTGGCAAGCGCAGCTTCTGCCGTGGCGCGCGATGTACGCAATTGCTCTGGTGTCAGCTCCAGCAACGTGCCGAGAAGGCCAAAATCCATCAAAAGATAGAACAATACCGACCAAGAGAATGCGGCAACGGCAGGGAACATGCCCCGCCCCTTCACCACAAACATGATGGTGAGAAATACAGCGAGCAAGCTTGATACGCCCAACAACGTGACGCGGAACAAGGTGAATGAACTCACATAATCGGCATAAGCGCTTGGCTGCCAGAGATAGATCTCTGGCAATGTTTCGCCTTCCAATTCCATGATCAAAGTGATCGTTGCACCCGGATCGATGGTGAGCGAGAACACATCTGCTTCACGGTCCGGCACGCGGTCTGGTCGGAAGCCTTGGCTTGGCGTGATCACAGAGATTCGATTGCCGCCAAGATCGGGGGCCAAAACGCCGGAACCTGGCAAGCGGAAATATGGTGCGACGAGCAAACGCTCGAGCTGCACATCAGCAGTGTTTGTCAGCGCAATCAATGCCCAATTGGGGTTGGTGCCCTCTTCGGCGGCCTGCACTTCAATACGGCGCACGATACCTTCAGAGTCAGGAGCTGTGGAAAGCTGTACGCGACCTTCATTACCCTCACGCAATTCGATTGCGTTGGTCAGGTCAAGCGCACCGATACTTTCTGGAATATTGACAGTTTCTAACGCGTTTGCGCTGACCGCTGTGAACAGGGCCAAAACAAAGGTCAAAAATATCAGTTTGGCGCGCTGTAGCCACCCAAAACGCATATAGCCACTCCTAAGCGGTTCCTTCGTAACGAGAATTGGCTACGCGTTCAACCGGCAAATAGTTTATTACACTTACTTGCTGGTTCTATTTAATTCAAATCGTTCTTTTGTAAGGCCAAAAAGCAAATGGTCTTGCCATTTCCCATTTATTTTCAAATAGCCCTCAGCCAAACCTTCTTTTTGGAAGCCGTTTTTCTCCAGAACCCGCACAGAACGCACATTGTGAACCAAACAAGCTGCATTGGCACGGTGCAAATCCAGCTCATCAAAAATAAAGGGCAAGCAGGTCGTCAACGCTTTGGTCATGGTGCCTTTATTTGCGTTGCTTTCACCCATCCAGTATCCGATATTGACGCATTGCGCGACACGACGACGGACGTCGGACAGATTGACGCCGCCAACAAGTTGCAATTGGCCATCAACTTCGGTGTGGATGAAAAACGCAAACGAGGTTTCGTTGACAGCTTCCCGCTCGGCGCGGCGCACGCGCTCTTTAAAAGAACTACGCGCCAATTCGGTTTCGGACCAAGTGGGTTCATATGGCGCGAGATATTTCTGGCTTTTTAGTCGCACATCTCGCCATTGC
>CAJXLH010000098.1 GCA_913055925.1 uncultured Maritalea sp.
TTTGTTAATCGCCGCGGTTTTGGTTGTGGCTTTCCACGAGTGGGCGACCATGACCAATGGCGGTAAAGCCACCGCAGCATCATATTTTGTCATGGGCTTGCTGGCGCTAAGTGCCGTGTCCTATCCGATTGTCGGGTTTTGGCTGAGTTTGATCATGTTTGTCGCGACAGCATTTATTTCTGGCGCGCTGCATAAAGAATATTTTCGTTGGCCAACGAATGGAATCGCTGCGGGCTTTTTGGGTTTTGCCGGCCTTTGTGTCTTGGCCCTCCGCGGGGATACCAATCTCGGCATTCTCGCGACAGTGTTCTTAACCGTTGTGATTTGGCTTACGGACAGTGGTGCCTTTTTCGCGGGGCGGCAATTTGGCGGCAAAAAGCTCGCGCCAATTATCTCACCATCCAAGACATGGTCTGGCGCCATTGGTGGACTTATTGTCGGCACAATTGGTGGTTCAATTGTGTGGGGATTTGGTACGGCTTCTCCGCTTTGGATCGGAATTTGTATTTCGGCGGCAATTAGTGCGTCAGCGCAAGTTGGCGACCTGATTGAAAGTGCGTTGAAGCGTCATTTCTTGATCAAAGACAGCGGCCAGATCATTCCTGGTCACGGTGGTATCCTTGATCGCATTGATAGTTTTACCGTTGGCGCTGTGTTGCTTTATTTCATTGGCGTTGCGCATTTCACATCCGACCACGTTGCCGAAGGCGTATTGCTTTGGTAGCGGGCTAGGTTCAAGAGGTCACGAGTTTTGGAATATCTCTATGCGTTTTTGGGGTCTGTGATTCCGTTTTTGATTGTTTTGACCATCATCGTGTTTGTGCACGAGCTCGGTCATTATCTCGTGGCGCGATGGAATGGCATTGCGGTGGAGACGTTCTCTATCGGATTTGGGCCGGAACTGGCTGGGTTCAACGATAAGAACGGAACGCGTTGGAAAATCAGTGCAATTCCGCTTGGCGGTTATGTGAAGTTTCTTGGTGATATGAATGCGGCCAGCGTGCCAGACTTTGAGCATCAGCAAGCGACAATCGACCCAAAAACGCGCTCTGAGATGTTTCAGTTCAAAAATGTTTGGCAGCGTATTTCTGTGGTGATGGCGGGTCCTGTCGCGAACATCATCTTCACCTTTGTCATTCTTTACGGCCTGCTTGTTGGCCTTGGCCGCTATAGTTTGGAAGCCACAATTGACGATGTTGAAGTTGGCAGCCCGGCAGAAATTTCTGGCTTAATGGCTGATGATCGCGTGTTGGCGGTAGATGGCTACAATGTGCGCAGCTTTTCGGATTTTCAACGTTTGATCGCCACAAGCCCAGACGCCGATGTGGTCGTTCGGGTTGAACGTGCTGGTATGCCACTTGATGTGGCTGTACGTACGGGCGAAGTTGAGCGCACTGACCAATTCGGCAACACAACAAAAATTGGCTATCTCGGCGTTGTCCGAGAGGCAACGCAGGAAGACGTCATATTCGTTCGTCCGGGGCCAATCGAAGCAGTTTTCATCACTTTTGAAGAGATGGTCTTGATCGTTGACCGGTCCTTTGAATTTTTGGGACGGATTTTTGTCGGCAAGGATGATGTTGACCAACTCGGCGGCCCCGTAAAAATTGCCAAGATCTCGGGTGAGGCGGCTTCTATCGGCATCTTTACACTTGTTAGCTTGATGGCGCTTTTGTCGTTGAACATTGGTATTTTCAACCTGCTGCCGATTCCAATGCTGGATGGCGGACACCTTGTTTATTATATATTCGAGGTCGTGCGGGGAAAGCCCCTTAGCCAGAAGGCGCAAGAGATCGGTTTTCGCTTTGGTTTGATCTTTGTTTTGAGCCTGATGGTGTTTGTAACCACCAATGATGTGGTCTCGACCTGGTTTTCAAATTAAATCAAATCCTTAAAAAGTGTTGCGCAAGGGGCGCGGTGCACATCTTTTGGTAACTGAAACAATTATTACCCCTTGCGTTTGGCTTAAGAAACGGTAAAACGGATCATGGAGTTAGTGTCACGCGTGGCGGGATTTGTCGCGCGCGTGAGGAAGTGCTGAAAGGCGTCAAAGAAAAATGATTGCACGTGCAAAACTATTGCCAGGGTTTGTTTTGGGGATCGCGTTGGTGTTGGTTAGTCCAATATTACCTTCGCAACTAGGCGGTTTCCTTGGTGTTCAAGCAGCTTATGCCGCGACCGTGAAGAACATTTCTGTTTCCGGGAACCAGCGCGTAGACGACAGCACTATCCGTTCATTCTTGGCTTTGCGCATCGGTCAAAACTCCACGTCGTCTAAAATCGACGAATCGATTGACGCTCTTTACCAAAGCGGTCTTTTTTCATCAGTAAGCGTGAGAATGTCTGGCAACACTCTTCGCGTAGTGGTGAAAGAAAACCCAATCGTTTCAGCGGTGCTGTTCGAAGGTAACCAGAAATTCTCTGATTCTAAGCTTTCAGGTTTGGTGGATGTTGATACGCGCGGCGTTTACAGTGAAGCCGCTGTTGCCCAGGATGCGCGTAATATCGAACTTGCTTATGACCAAGCTGGCTTTAGCTCAGTTTCTGTCACGACACGCGTTGAGCCAGCGGCCAACTCACGTATCAAAGTGACATTCTTGATCAACGAAGGTGAGCGCGCTGCGATTGCTGCGATTACTTTTGCTGGCAACAATTCAATTGGTGACAACCAACTCAAAGCAGCGATCCGCACACGCGAGACGCATTTGCTAAGCTGGTTGTTCCGCGACGATGCTTATGACGAAGACAAGCTTAACGTCGATAGCGAGCTTGTACGTTTGTACTATGCTGATCGTGGTTTCCCAGATGCGCAGGTTTTGTCTGCGGTTGCTGAGTTCGACGCAGAGCGCAATGCATACTTCATCAACTTCACAATTGATGAGGGTGAGCGCTATGAGTTTGGCAATATCGATATTCAGACAAGCATTGCAGGTTTGGACGCAAATTCACTTCGTTCAGCAGTTCGTACGCATGATGGTCGTCGTTATTCGATCACCAGCTTGCAGCGTACCGCGCAAGAAATGGCACGTGATGCAGCTTATCAAGGCTACTCGTTCGCTGAGGTTCGTCCACGTCTAGACCGTGACATTGAAAACAAAACTTTCAATGTGACTTATTTGGTGGACGAGGGTGCGCGCCTTTATGTTGAGCGTATCAACATCTTCGGCAACACCCGCACACGTGACTTTGTGATCCGTCGCGAGTTTGAATTTGCCGAAGGCGATCCATTTAACCGCACATTTTTGGCTGCTGGTCGTGAAGCATTGAACGGTCTTGGCTTCTTCTCTCGTGTTGACGTGAGCGCGGAACAAGGCTCTGGCCCCGACAAAGTTGTGATCAACGTTGTTGTTGAAGAGAAATCAACAGGTAACTGGGGCGGTGGCGCTAGCTACTCACCACAAACTGGCTTCGGTGTTGAACTATCCTTGGAAGAAAAGAACTTCCTTGGTAAAGGTCAAAAGCTTAAATTGGCGCTTGGCGGCACATTTGGCAGCCGGACATATGACTTCTCGTTCACAGAACCAAAATTCATGGGTCTGGACATCTCTGCAGGCGTGGACATCTACAAGCGCACCGTTGATGAAGGTAAGTTCTATAACTATGGCACCGATTCAACAGGCTTCCAGCTTCGTGCAGGTGCGCCAATTGTTGATAACCTGAGCGCTAGCGTTTTCGCGGGTTACGACTTCACATCATTCACGGACAGTGATGCGAACAAGCCGGCTTATATCCCGGCCTCGATCCAGAAAGCTTTCGTTGGTTATTCGCTTAACTACACTGACGTTGACAATGTCATGAACCCGTCTGAAGGCTTTGCGCTTAACTTGACACAGCAATATGTTGGCATCGACCACAACTTGCTGAAAACAGAAGTAAAGGGCCGCTACTACATTCCTGTATTGGCTGATCAGGGCGTGATTGCGAGCATTAAGGGTCAAGCCGGTATCATCAATGAACTTGGTGGTGGCTTTGTTAGCCCAACTGAGACATTTATTGCCGGTCCAAACTTGATCCGCGGCTTCAAGTCACGTGGCTTTGGTCCAAAAGATGCTTCTGGCAATGCGTTGGGTGTAACAGAATATGCGGCAGTTTCGGCTGAGGTTGAGTTCCCACTTCCAGTGTTGCCTGAAAGCTATGGCTTGAAAGGTGCAGTTTGGGCAGATGCAGCGTTCTTGGGTGCAGCATCACTTGATCCAGTTAACATCAGCAGCGGTAACACAACTCAGACACGTACATCTGTTGGTGCAAGTATCCTTTGGGACTCACCACTTGGTCCATTGCGCGGCGACTTCGCTCACGTGATCGACAAAGATACTGCAGACGATACACAAGTGTTTGCGCTGACAATCCAGACATTGTTCTAAGCAACAAATGCGCTTGACGAAATAAGAGGATCGCGGAAGAATCTGCGATCCTTTTTTGTTTAGGTGGCTGATGGTAGATACGAGATTTTATACCTGCCAACCAACTCCATTATCGGAGTTGATTGCCGCTTGTCGTGATGAGGGAATTGATGTCCCTGATGACAAACTAGCTGACGCGCTCATTTCTGGTGCTGGAACCGTTCCGTTTCTCAACTCCAATGAAATCGGTTTTGTATCTGAAGACAAATACCTAGAAAAACTTTCGGAAATGCAGGCAGGTGTTGTCCTCGTAAGTGAACAGGCGGACACCGCTGACATTTCTTCTGAAGTGCGGTTGGTTCGCGTCGCAAATCCATATCTGGTTTTTGTGACTCTGTTGTCGAAGCTATTTCCTGATACAACAAAACTCCAATACACTGCGCCCAACAATCGACCGTCGCTATTGGGCAAAGATCCAGTCATTGCAGACAATGTGCGGTTTGGAGATGACGTATCCTTAGGCGATGATGTCGTTATTGGTGCCAATAGTGTGATTGGTCGTGGCGTAACGATTGGGCATGGTACCGTCATTGGCGACAATGTTTCAGTCTACTCCTCGCATATTGGAAATAATGTGGTTGTTCATGCCGGTTCTCGTATTGGCAATGAAGGCTTTGGTTTCATTCCTACCGGCGATGATCCCGTCAAAATTCCACAATTAGGCCGTGTGATTGTGCAAGATGGCGTTGAAATTGGCGCAAGCTGCACAATTGATCGCGGCACGCTTGATGACACAGTGATCGGTGAAGCAAGCAAGCTCGACAATATGGTTCAGATTGCCCACAATGTGCAGATTGGACGGAATTGTCAGATTTCGGCTCAGGCGGGCATTGCTGGATCGTCACAGATTGGCGACAATGTATTGCTCGGTGGTCGGGTTGGGGTCGTCAACAAGGCGCGAATGGGCGACAATTCGGTTGCAATGGCATGCGCTTTAGTGACAAAAGACGTGCCAAATGGGGCACATGTTGCCGGTGATCCGGCGACGGATATTAAATTGTGGCGTAAACAAATTGCGGCGGGGCGCAAAGCGGCGCGCAAACAAAAGTAAGTGGGGTTGTAATGTCAGATCGTGAAATGACCAGTTTGGATATCAATCGTGTGTTGGAGTGTTTGCCGCACCGCTATCCAATGTTGATGATTGATAAGATTATTGAAATTGACGGCGATGAGTCTGCCATTGGCATCAAAAACATTACATTCAACGAACCCATTTTTCAGGGCCACTTTCCGGGTCAGCCGATTTTTCCAGGCGTGCTAATTCTTGAGGGAATGGCCCAAACCGCTGGCGCCATCGTTATCGCTGAAGAGCAGAAAAAGGGCGACAAATACTCTGTGTTCTTGCTGACCATCGATAAAGCCAAGTTCCGCAAACCAACTCAACCGGGTGATGTTTTGGAATATCACATTAAGAAGGCCCACCGTCGCCGCAATGTTGGCCGCTATACGGCGCAAGCAATTGTGCACGGCACGGTTGTCGCGGAAGCTGAAGTTGGTGCGATGATTGTGCGAGAAGACCAAGCATGAGTTTAGTTCACCCTACGGCGATTATTGGCGACAATGTCACAATCGGCGAAGATGTTGAAATTGGCGCTTATAGCGTTGTCGAGGGCAATGTCACCATTGGTGATGGCACGCGTCTTCACTCGCATGTGGCCATTGCTGGTGACACGGTCATTGGCAAAAATAACGAGATTTTTCCATTCGCCTCAATCGGCCATAGACCACAGGACCAAAAATATGCGGGTGAAAATTCGCGGTTGGTTATTGGAGACGATTGCGCGATCCGGGAAAATGTAACGATCAATCCCGGCACGAGCGGCGGCGGCATGGAAACCAAAATCGGCAAAAATGTTTTGTTGATGGCTGGCGCACATGTGGCGCATGACTGTCACTTGGGCGACAATGTGATTTTGGTCAACAATGTTGCTCTGGCGGGCCATGTGATCGTTGATGAATTCGCAATTGTTGGCGGCTTGAGTGGTGTTCATCAGTTTGTTCGGATTGGCGCGCATTCAATTGTTGGCGCGATGAGCATGGTTGAGAACGATGTTATTCCGTTTGGTTCTGTGCTCGGCAATCGTGCTTACCTCGGTGGCCTGAACCTTGTTGGACTGAAACGTCGCAACTTTGATCGGGAAGAGATACACACGCTTCGAGCTGCTTATCGGATGATTTTCTCTAACGAGGGAACTTTGCGCGAGCGTGTTGAAGATGCTGCTGAAATCTTTAATGGCCACGAGCTGGTGGATGCCGTGGTGAATTTCGTGCGTAAGCCCTCAGAGCGTTCATTGTGCATGCCCAAGAACGGCGTGAACGGCGAATGACCCGGTTGGCGCTGCTTGTCGGCGAAGGTGACATAGCAGCGTCTGCGTTAAATGCCGTTCGCAACAATAGGGCGTATGACCCTATAATTCTGTCGATGCAGGACGTCGCAGGCGCTTTTGATGGCCAGGTTGATGTAGGTGACCCTAATACGTTGATTGAGCAATTGCGCGCTTTGCGTGTAGATGCCGTATGCGCCGTGGGTTATGTGGACCTTGACGCGCCGCGTCGCGCCGCAATCGCGCAGTTTGTGGTTTCGCATTCAGGCGGCAAAATCGACCCATCAGATATGGGCATTGAGCTCGCATATCAATTGATCGCCAAAGAGGCGCGCGCTGAGATTTTGGGCGTCCATCAGGTCTGTCCAGAAATGATTGCCGGAACAGGCGTTTTGGCTGGTCAACAACCTGACATTACGGCTTCACAATTAGATCATATTGTTCGATCAGCACGCGCGGTGGCGCGGACAGATTTAGGACAATCTATGGTGTTTGATGGCGAGCGCCCCATAGCAGCAGAAGACGTGCTGGGAACTGACAGTCTGATTGAACGTGCCGGAGAGATTGCGCTGCGTCACAATCTCAGTTCAGATCGCTTGATGCTTGTGAAGGTGACGAAGCCGCAGCAAAGCGGTATTGCGGATTTGCCAAGTATCGGGCCGAAGACAATCGAAAACTGCGCCGAGGCTGGTGTGAGAACCATTGTCGTTGAAGGCGATAAATGTCTAGTTGCATCGCGGCAAAAAACGCTGGATGTTGCCGAAGAGCAGGGCATCTCGGTATTTGGCTGGGGCTAGCACCATGCGCTTGTTTATTGTGGCAGGTGAGAGTTCTGGTGACCTTTTGGGCGCTGATCTTGTTTCTCAACTCAAAAAGCACACAGATCTCGAAATTCACGGCGTTGGCGGCGACAATCTGATTGCGGAGGGGCTGCAAAGCCTGTTCCCCATGTCGGATTTATCGGTAATGGGGTGGCGCGATGTCTATCTACGTTTGCCGAAATTGCTTTGGCGCTTAAAGCAGACAGTTGATGCGATTGTTGCGCAAAAACCTGATTTGGTTGTTCTTATTGATAGCCAAGAGTTTTCAAACCGCGTGGCCCAAAAAGTGCGCGAGCGCTGGGCCGGCGCCAAAATTGTGCTTTATGTGGCACCTTCCGTTTGGGCGTGGCGACCGGAACGGGCGCAGAAAATCAAAAATCTGTACGATGAGGTTCTTTGCGTACTGCCATTTGAACCGCGGGTATTTGCTGAGCTCGATGGACCTCGGACAAGCTATGTTGGTCATATCGCTGAGCATTTGGCAGATCAACGTCAAGCGGGGGCTGCTCGCAAGTCATTTTTGCTGCTTCCCGGCAGCCGCGAAGGTGAAATCAATCGTAATCTCAAAGAGATAACGCCGACTATTGATTGGTTGGAAACTTCACATGATGATATTGAGCTTGTTTTGCCGACGTTGTTTAGGCTCGAAAATGCTGTGTCAAAGTCTGTCTCACAGCACCAGGTTAAGGTCGTTGCAGGGCGAAATGAGTTTATCCGCCAAATCAGTACTGCAGGTGCTGCTATCGCCGTTTCGGGAACGGTGACGCTAGAACTTGGTTGCGCAAATATTCCGCATGTCATGACTTTTTTGGCTGAGCCAAAAATGATGCGGATTTACGAAGAAAATGGGCGGCCGCTCATCAACCTCAACAACATCATTGTTGGCCGGAAATTCGTGCCCGAGGTTTTGGGTACACGAGACCTTGCGCCAGCCATTTTGCGCGAGACGCAACAATTGCTTGGTCGCGAACAAGCTCAACAGGATCAGCTGGCTGGTTATGAAGAAATGCGATTTAAAATGAAAGAAGGGGAGCCAGAGGCTCCCCGTCAAAATGCTGTAGATAGAATTCTCGAACTCGCCTAATTAGCGGCCCGCAATATCCACATAGTCGCGTTTTGTTGCGCCAGTGAAGAGCTGACGAGGGCGACCAATTTTTTGAGTTGGGTCTTCGATCATCTCTGCCCACTGTGATGTCCAGCCAACTGTACGCGCGAGCGCGAAAATTGCAGTGAACATTGATGTTGGGAAGCCGATCGCATCCAAAATAATACCGGAGTAGAAATCGACGTTCGGATAGAGTTTCTTCTCGATGAAGTATTCGTCTTCCAAAGCGATACGCTCCAGCTCTTGAGCAACTTG
>CAJXLH010000099.1 GCA_913055925.1 uncultured Maritalea sp.
CAGACAAACTTTCCAAGTCCCGGGTTTTGCGCCAGCATTTCAGCCGCGATGAGAACCATCCAGCCAACACCAAGAGACAAACGCAGACCTGTGAAAATCAGCGGAAGGGAAGACGGCAAAACCAGTTTTGTGATCGTTTTGTAAGTCGGTAGCTGAAGCACTTTGCCGACGTTCATCAGTTCTTTGTCGACAGAAGCTACACCCAATGCGGTGTTGATGAGCGACGGCCATAGAGAACACAAAGTAACGGTTACAGCCGATGTAATCATTGATTTTGAGAGCCAATCAACTGGGTTCACATAAGTCGCGGAGACGACCATCGTCACGATTGGCAGCCACGCAAGGGGCGACACAGGCTTGAAGATCTGAATAAGCGGATTGATCGCGCCATTGAATGCCTTTGATAGACCTGAGGCGATGCCAAGTGGCACGGCTATAACCGTTGCAATGAAAAAGCCAAGCGCAACCGTGAACAGCGACGTGACGATCTGGTCAATATAGGTAGGCTTGCCAGTATATGTGCGGTGCTTAACTTTGTCGTTTTTGCCTTCAGCGATCAACTTGGCGTTTCGCTCATCCTGGCGCTGGTAAAAGGCTTCTGCCTTCTCGCGCTCACGAACATGGTCAGCCCATAGGTTTTGTGCCTGTTCCACAACCTGGATCGGCCCTGGAATGGCCCCAAGCGATGTTTGAACTTGCGGTGCAAGGATTGCCCAGGACGCAAGAAACAGAGAAATGCCCAATAGCGGCACGAACAATGTCTGTTTTAAAGTTGGCAATTGCTCTTTGGCATCTTCGCCTGCAGCAATTTTAAGGAGTGGCGTCAACCAAGCAAAACCCAAAGCGTCAAGCCAAGTGCTGGCCTTATTGATTAACTTTAATGCTCGTTCGCGAAAGCGGGGGGCGGCGCCCTCGCTGTTAGCTGAAATATCTGTCATGTCGAACCTCTTGAATTTTTTTGAGGACGTCGCTGGTCGGTGAGGTGTTTTGGGGCCACAGCACCGACCAGCGCCCCTCCTTGCCCTAACTGCCTTCAGTCACCAGCTCGCCGGTCTTAAGGCCGATCTTTAGGCTGTCGATATAGGCGTTGGGCGATTTCGCATCGAACGGAATGCCGTCGATAATGTCCTCGGATGGTGTTGGCGCTTTGTAGCCATCGCTTTCCCAAGGGAAGTCGGCTTCAGCGACATATCCTTCTTCTAAAAGCAACTTGGCGGCTTCTAGATAGATGTCAGGACGATAAACTTCCTTAGCGGTCGTATCGTACCAAGCATCGTCTTTATGCTCAGCAATTTGACCCCAGCGACGCATTTGCGTCAGGTACCAAATCGCGTCCGAATAAAATGGGTAGGTCGCGTTGTAACGATAGAACACGTTGAAGTCTGGGACGTCGCGTTTATCGCCTTTTTCGTACTCGAAGGTACCTGTCATCGAGTTGGCGATCACTTCGGCATCAGCGCCGACATACTCAGATCGTGCCAAAATCTCGACAGCTTCCATACGGTTGGCGTTGTCGTTTTCGTCGAGCCACTTGGCGGCGCGGATAAGCGCCTTGGTAAGCGCTAGCGTTGTGTTTGGATTTTCCTCGGTGAACTCTTTGGTGAGACCGAATACTTTTTCAGGGTTGTTCTTCCAGATCTCGTAATCGGTGATCACTGGGACGCCAATGCCTTTGAACACTGCCGCCTGGTTCCAAGGCTCGCCAACGCAATAGCCGTGGATGGTGCCCGCTTCTAAAGTTGCTGGCATTTGTGGGGGTGGCGTTACTGACAAAAGAGCTTGGGCATCGATTTGACCTGACACATCGGAAGGAGAATAAAAACCAGGGTGGATGCCGCCCGCGGCAAGCCAGTAACGCAATTCGTAGTTGTGGGTGGAAACGGGGAAGACCATCCCCATGTTAAAAGACTGACCCGCATCATTCATCTCAGCAATGATCGGCTTAAGAGATGCAGCGCTGATCGGGTGCATCACTTTGCCATCGGCGTCAGTTTCAAGGCTTGGCTTCATTTGTTCCCAAATCTCATTGGAAACAGTGATGCCATTGCCGTTTAGGTCCATCGAGAATGGAGTGACAATGTGCGCCTTTGTGCCGTAGCCGATTGTGGCTGCCAGCGGTTGGCCTGCCAACATGTGGGCGCCATCAAGCTCGCCGGTGATGACCCGGTCCAATAGCACTTTCCAGTTGGCTTGGGGTTCAAGGGTGACGAAAAGACCTTCATCTTCAAAATATCCTTTCTCATATGCAATCGCCAGCGGCGCCATATCGGTGAGTTTGATGAAACCCAATTTGAGTTCATCTTTTTCAACATCAAGCATTTCTGCATATGCATTAGAGTTGAAACCCATCGCGGCTGCGGCACTTAATAGTAGCGCTGTGCCCAGTTGTGGAAGGATTGATCTCGTCGCTGTTTTGGCGATCATTTAGGCGTTCCTTTCTGGGCCCAGAAAATTTGGGAGGAGGGGCCCATTAGCGTCAGTAGAGTTGACCTAAATTTAAGTTGCCAAAAAGATGTGTTGTTGTCTGCTGCTAAAAAATCCGATATGTGTTGCAAAAAATGCAACGCACTGAAGGATGAGCAAAATGCGACACATGTTGGCCCTTAAATATATCGACATGGTCGCGAAGTCGGGCTCAATCCGCTCGGCATCAGAAATGCTGGCGATTACGCCTTCAGCCCTCAATCGGCGAATTCTCGCGATCGAAGAAGAGTTGGGTATCGAGATATTTGAACGCCACGCGGCAGGCGTCCGGTTGAACAGCGCCGGCGAACTCTTTATTCAGCACATTCGATCGCAAATGGCCGATTTAGAGCGTGTCCGGTCCCGTATTGCGGATCTATCTGGTGTGCGGATGGGGCGCGTGCGTATCGCGGTCACACAAGAGATTGGTGTGGGGCTATTGCCAAAGCTCATCCAAAACTATCGCGCTGAATTCCCCGGCGTGACCTTCTCAATCACAACATGCCAGCGCAACGAACTCGAGCGTCGGTTGCAAAATCTTGAAGCTGATATCGCGGTGGCGTTTCAGCCTGCAAACCTTGCTGATGTGCACACGTTGTTACACAGAGCGCAACCACTTCACATAGTTGTGGCGAGCGCGCATCCACTTGCGAAACGCAAAGAAGTTCGACTTGTGGATTGTCTTGAAGAAGGTGCGCTGTTGCCGCGACGTGGTGATGGAATACGTGAATTGGTTGAGGCAGCCGCGGTGCGCAAAGGCTTGGATTGTTCACCAATGGTCGAGGCCGAAGACCACCATTATCTGCGAGAGATTACCCGCAGCGGCGGTGGGGTAATGTTCAGCTGTCCATTGATCGATGGTGAACAGCCGATGGATGGCTTAAAAAGCGTTCCATTGGTCTCGGGTGAAATCGAAAATGGGTTTTTGTTTGTCTGCCAATTGCGCAATCGAACGTTGCCGGTTGCTGTTGGCAAGTTCGTTGACGAGCTTCGAAAATCAATCGGTGATTAGGCTTCTGCGATGGGGTGTGAGCTGACCCACAGTTCGATCGATTCGTTGTCGCTTACAACCTTGGAAAAATGAGGCTCATTTGTATCGTGGTGGATGCTGTCGCCTGGCCCCAAATTATGCACAATGTCACCCAGATGATATTCAATTTCGCCTGAAATCAGATAGCAAAACACTTCGCCCTGGTGCTGCATTTTTTCAGAGACATGTCCTGAAGGGCGATGAATGATGCAGGGGTAATATAGAGCGCCAGAAAAGCCTGGCCCAAGTTTTTCATACCAACGACCCGCTTCGCCCAAACTATAGCTTTGGCGATGCTCGGCTTTGGTGACTATCTCGTAGCTTTCCGATACGTTGAGCAGTCGTTCAATCGTTGTGTTGAGCGCTGTCGCGATCCGCATAAAAGACGATAGGGAAGGCGCGCAAATGCCGCGCTCAACTTGCGAAATGAAGCCTACTGTGAGTTCGGTTTCTTCCGCCACTTTGACCAGTGTTTTACCTAGTGCCTTACGACGACGGCGGATTGAACCGCCGATTTGCTTGTTATCAAGCCCTTGATTTTCTTGCGTCATTCCCTGTCTGCTTTCGCAGTCCCCTTCAGCAGTCTGCACCCAATCTGCAATTTTCTGAACGCAGTGACAAGATCAGTTGAATGATCACTAAAATAAATTTTAGTTTGACTTCAATAAATGAAAGTGCAACCCTTTAATTGGATACAATCTGCAAAGCTGATGTTTTGCATCTCATCTGCAAGGGAGGAAATGCACGATGAAAAAGATCCTTATGGCCAGCGTTGCCGCTGTTGCCCTTACGGCCAGTTTTCCAGCGATGGCGCTTGAGCGCGGTGGTTCTCTAACATTTGCGCGATATGACGACTCGACGTTGATCGACCCGATTTACGCTGATCGAAATCCAGATATTTGGATGGTCACCAACTTGTATGACACGTTGCTACGCACAGAGGCGGATGGCAAAACCATCACATCAGGTTTGGCGTCTGACTATTCAGTTGCCGCAGATGGCACAAGCGTAACTTTGACCTTGCGCGACGGCATTATGTTCTCGGACGGCTCGCCAATTGAAGCCAAGGATGTTGTGTTCTCGCTTGAGCGTGCATCAAATCCGGACCTTAGCCCTTGGGCGGGTTTGTTGGCGTCGATAGACAGCGTTTCTGCTGATGGCAATACGGTCACAATCAACCTGAAGAACCCAGACCCAACCATTGTGTTGATGCTTGCGACATTTAACACAGCAATTGTTTCCGCCGATGCGTTTGAAGCAGCGGCTGGCGAAACCGATCAAGAAAAAGCAAGTGCGCTTTCAATAGACGGTTTTGTTGGGTCTGGTCCGTTCACAATGAAATCTCACCAGCGCGGTGCGCAGATGCAGTTTGCTGCCAATCCGCACTACTGGCGTGAAGGCGAAGACGGCAAGCCGCTTCCCTATATTGATGGCATCAACTTCCTTGTGATCCCGGATGACGCAACCCGTATTTTGAAGTTGCAAGCGGGCGAAGTCGACGGTGCAGAGTTTATTCCGTTTGCGCGCGTAGCAGAGCTAGATGCGGATCCGGCAATCAATATGGAACTGTTCCCATCAACACGGATCATCTACTCGCCAATCAACACGCGTGCGGAACGCGCAGATGGCAGTGCGAACCCGATGGCGGATGTCCGCGTGCGGCAAGCTTTGAACTACGCCACAAACAAAGAAGCCTTGGTTCAGCTTGTACTGCACGGTGCAGGTAAGCCTGTAAGCTCTGGTCTGATGGCGTCGACAACGCAGCTAGCGACAGACAATGGCCCGATCTACAAGTACGACCTTGAAAAAGCCAAAGCGCTTCTTGCCGATGCAGGTTTGACGGACGGCACCGAGGTGACCCTCACAACATTGGCTGGTTCCGCGGACGACGGCATCATTTTCGCGGCATTGCAGCAAATGTGGTCCGATGTAGGTGTAAAGCTGAAAGTTGAACAGGTTGATGGCCCAACACGTGGCGCGAAGAACCGCTCTGGCGAATTCGACGTGCACACATATGGTTGGGTAAACGACGTAAACGATCCTGCGCAGGTTGCTGGATGGCTGGGCTACCACCCCACGGCAAAAGCTGTGGGCACTGGCTGGAACGATGATGAGTTCAACAGCCTTTACGAAGCGTCGAACACCGAGATGGATCCGGCAAAACGTGCTGAGCAATATGCGCGGATGCAAGAGATCTACAATGAAGCGGCTCCGCTTCTCTTCATGTACGAAACCCCGTTCGCGGTGGCACTATCAAGTAGCGTCCAAGGCTATGTGCAAACGCCGTTGGGCAACAACGAGTTTGCGAGCGCCTGGATCGATCGCTAAATCCCTCCTTCCGACTAGCAATGTGCGGGCGTTTCGGCGTCCGCACATTCACCCTGAACGAACAGTTTCGATATGTCGCCAATCACCTATTTCTTTTCCCGGCTTTTGCAGATCATTCCGACTTTTTTGATCGTGATGGTCATTATCTTTTTGCTGGTCCGCGCATTGCCCGGCGACCCGGCTATTGCCATGGCCGACGCCAAAGCAACAGCCGAGCAGCTTGAACAAATTCGTCAACGCCTCGGGCTAAACGAACCCCTTTGGGTCCAGTTCCTGTATTTCGTGCGCAACGTCTTTACCGGCAATTTGGGCGACTCGATCTTGCTCAAAGCACCAGTGATCCAAGTTATCTTGGAGCGTTTGCCGGCATCCGGATTTCTAGCGCTTTACGCTGTGAGTTTTTCCTTGCTCATTGCAGGGCCATTGGCGTTTGTTGCAGCGCTCAACAGAAATGGTTGGCTCGACATCACCGTTCGCGCGGTCTTTCAGATCGGGCTTTCAACTCCTGTGTTCTATATCGGCCTTTTGCTGCTGACATTCCTTGCAGCGCAACTCAGATGGTTCCCGGTTGGTGGCTACGGCACAACATTTTGGGAGCACATGTATCATTTGCTGCTGCCTGCATTGACTGTCGCGCTCTACACCTCTGCGATCATCATGCGCAATTTGCGGTCTTCAATCATTGAAGTTGTCGATGCGGAATATGTGCAGTTTGCACGGGCAAAAGGCTTGCCAGAGCATCTAGTGCTTGGCCGTCATGTTTTGCGTAATGCGCTAATTTCAACTGTTACGCTTTTGGGGCTTTCCATCGGCAATTTGATGAGCGGCACACTGGTCACTGAAACCGTTTTTGCGGTGCCGGGTGTTGGGCGTTTGATGCTCGACGCCATTTTCGCGCGTGACTATCCGCTTATCCAAGGGCTAACGCTCATGTTCACCATTTTGGTTTCAATGATCTTTTTGCTCACCGACATGATCCATGCGTGGTTGGACCCAAGAATGCGGGTGAAATGACAATGGCTACTTTTGAAAAAATCGCATCGCTCAATCTGCACAAACGGCCCGGTTTCTTGGTTGGCGCGTTCATCCTCACCATGTCCGCATTGCTTGCGCTTTTTCCAGGCTTCTTTGCACCATTTGATCCGAACGCGTTCAACTATAGTGCGCTGAAACAACCGCCATCCGCAGATCATTGGTTTGGCACCGACAATCTGGGTCGCGACACATTCTCGCGTGTGATTTGGGCCTATTCCATCAACATGCAAATGGCGATTGTCGCGACAGTTTTCGCCATGTTGATCGGCGTGATCGTAGGTGCGCTCGTCGGTTATTATGGCGGCATCGCTGACGCAATATTTGGCCGTTGTGTGGATGCGATTATCACGTTCCCATTTCTGGTTTTGGTGATCGCGGTTGTAGCTGTTCTCGGCCCCGGGCTCACCAACATGTATATTGCGATCACGCTTGTCGGTTGGGTCTACTATGCCCGGCTGATGCGCGCAGAAATTATGGGGCAGATGGCCAATGAATATGCCACGGCAGGCAAGGTGATTGGTTGCTCGGATATGCGGATCATCTTCCGCCATTTGCTGCCCAACGCGATTACACCTGTCCTCACTTATTGGATGACGGATATGGCTTTAGCGATCCTCTTGGGCTCATCGCTTGGTTATCTCGGATTGGGCGCACAGCCGCCCACCGCTGAGTGGGGCGTGCTGATTGCCGAAGGGCGAAACTTCATCACGACCGCTTGGTGGCTCAGCCTCATGCCCGGCATCGCGATTGTGCTCACGGGGCTCGGCTTTTCACTTGTTGGCGACAGCGTTGCCGATTTGATGCGGCCGAGGGGATAACTAAGATGGCTTTGCTTGAAGTTGAAAATCTAACCGTTTCATTCAAAACCGATGAAGGTATTGTCACAGTCCTTCATAATGCGTCGTATGCCGTCGAGGCCGGTGAGGTTCTCGCCATTGTGGGCGAAAGTGGATCAGGAAAGTCTGTCGCCATGATGGCTGTGATGGGACTTCTGCCCCGCACGGCTGAAATCATGGCGGACAAAATTTTGTTCAACGGCCACGATTTTTTGAAATTGACGGGCCAAGAGCGCCGTAGGCTCATGGGCAAAGAAATCGCGATGATTTTCCAAGAGCCGATGGCAGGGCTCAATCCATGTTTCACTGTGGGTGCTCAACTCGATGAAACCTTGCAAGCCCATGAAAAAATGGGGCGAAAGGCACGGCGTGAACGTTCGATTGAATTGCTCACGGCGGTCGGTATTCCTGAACCCGAACGCCGGTTGAAGTCTTACCCGCACGAAATGAGTGGCGGCCAGTGTCAACGGGTGATGATCGCCATTGCAATTTCATGCAACCCGAAGCTCTTAATCGCTGACGAACCAACAACAGCGCTCGATGTGACCATCCAAAAGCAAATTCTTGATTTGCTGATTTCGCTGCAAACGCAATACGGCATGGGTTTGATCATGATCACCCATGATATGGGCGTGGTGGCGGAAACCGCAGACCGTGTTGTCGTTCAATATAATGGGCGCAAAATGGAAGAGGCCGACGTGGTGCAATTGTTCTCAAACCCGAAGAACAGTTACACCAAGGCACTTTTGGCGGCGCGCCCTGAAAATGCCGAGGGCGGAAGACTGCAAATTGTCTCTGACATTTTGGATGATGTGGAAGGGGCGATGCAATGAGCATAATCCTTGAAGGCAAAAATTTGACCCGCGATTACGTCTCCAAAGGGTCATTGTTTTCCCCGCGGAAAACCGTGCGCGCCCTTAAGGGGGTCAGTTTTCAACTTGAACGTGGGAAGACCTTGGCAATTGTCGGCGAGAGCGGCTGCGGAAAGTCAACTTTAGCGCGTATCCTTACGATGATTGACGCACCGACGTCGGGTGAGCTGACCATTGACGGGCAATCGATCGATATCAATGAGGCTCCCATCACGCCAGAGCAACGGCGTAGCGTTCAGATTGTTTTTCAGAACCCCTATGGCTCGCTAAACCCACGACAGAAAA
>CAJXLH010000100.1 GCA_913055925.1 uncultured Maritalea sp.
GTTTCAAAAAGGGCAGCGCCAGCGGCCACATCGGTATCTGGAAACAGGTTTTTGAGTTGCGTGGCCGTATAGCGGGCGAGGGTGGGGTTATCCATCTTATTGGCCCAACACCGCATTGAGGTTTTGCATCACGTCTTGGCACAATGGTTCACCAAGGGTTTCGCGAACCGAAACGGGAATTACTTCATGGCGCACACCGTTTGTTTCGTAATAGGCCCCCTCATAAGGCGGGAACCAAAATGCGCGCGCGTAGCGGTCAGCGGTTTCAGCGTCTGCATCATCGGGGATGCGCTTCATCGGTAAAAATTCTTCCAATGAATTGTAGCGAATTTCATGAGCTGGTTGTGGGATTGACGGAAGCTCAACGCCTTGTTCAACCATCTCAACAATCTCTGAAAACAATCGAAGCATTTCGGCCTGCGCTAATCCTTCCAAACCGAAACCTGTAAGCTCTTCCGGCTCGATTGGAAAGCGTCGCACCTTGACCAACGGTCCATCGTCAAAGCCTTCGCCAAGATGGTGGCAAGTGCACCCAAATTCTTTCTTTTGTTCCAAAATAGCCAGATTGTAAGTGCCCCAGCCTCCATATTCAGGTAATGGCGCTGCGTGAAAATTAACAGCCGCCTTTGTTGCCCGTTGAGCAATATGTGGTTTCACCAAGTGTCGAAACATATAGGAAACCACAAGGTCAACCGGTCCGGTTTCTGGCATCTCAGCCTGCTTGTAGATCGATAAGCCAAGCTCTTCGGCGACTTCTTTTAAGTTTGGACCTGGGTACCAAGGGTGCGAAACAGTGCCAGACACACACACCGCTTTAACATCCCATCCTCTTGCAACAATATGTCTTAGGGCCACCACCGAGGCGGGTTTGGACCCCATGAAAATGATACTTGGCTTGCCACTCATCTCATCGCTCATTGGTGAAGAAGTCAGAGACCGCGTCACAAACAGCGTCAACGGTTTCCAGTGCCATCATCGAATGAAGTGGCAGAGATAAGATTTCATCGCCAACCGTGTCTGTGACGCTCAGATCACCCTTGCGACAATCCTTCCAAAGCGAAAACCAATGTCCGGGTTGCCAATGAATGCCAGTGTCGATTCCACGCTCTTTCAAATAGTCGCGCAACTCGTCTCGAGAGTCTTTTGGCACGCGGATGTAATAAAGAAATGGGTTCACTTCTTCAAAGCTCGCATTTGGGGTGCGTACATTCGGAACGTTTTTCAGTTTTGCGGAATAGTGTTTCGAGGCCTCTTGGCGGCTTGACCGGATGTCATCGAGCTTTTCGATCTGCTTAATGCCGATAGCGGCATGAAGGTTCAAAAGGTGATATCTGAAGCCGACACGTTCCACATCAAACGTCCATGCACGTTTGTTTTGGTACATCACCTCGGAGGGTTGCTGCATGCCCAAAAGCCGCAGCTCCCGTACATATTTCAGCTCTTCTTCGGTGCGCACAACAATGCCGCCGCCGTCCAAACAGGTGATGGTTTTCACCGGATCAAAGCTGAAAACACAAATGTCGGAATAAGAGCCAACCATCTTGCCGTTCCACGAGGAACCGAACGAATGGCAAGCATCATGGATCACCCGCAGATTATGTTTGTTCGCGAACGTTTCAACCTTGTCGTAGTCGGAGATGATGCAATCATAATCCATGATGATGATTGCCTTTGTGCGCTCGGATACGAGTTCTTCGGCCTTCGCAATATCGAGCTCCAGTGTTTCATCATCACAGTCGCAAAAAACAATGTCCGCGCCCACCCAACTAATCGCCTGATAGTCAGCGGAGCAATTGAAAGCTGAAACAATGACTTCGTCGCCTTCGCCCACACCGGCAACCAGCAATGCCACGTGCAGCGCCGCTGTGCCAGTGCTCACCGCCGCCACATGTCGATCCGGCGCGTTTATGACGTCCGCCATGCGCTTTTCAAATTCAGCTACATAGGACCCCATCCCGAGCCAGCCCATCTCAAGGCTTTCCGTCGCTGCAGCGATTTCATCAGGACCAATAAGGGGTTTAAATACAGGAATGTCGGCCACGGCTCATCCTCCACGAACGCAGTGATTCGACTAAGAGTTTAGCGCCGTAAAACTTGTTACACCATGCGCATCTCAGGCACGGCCACAAAGAACTCGGTCCCCGCAGTGCGAAGCGATTGGTTTTGTGCCGCGACTTCAGTTGCGATGTTCCAAGGCAAGATCAGCAAAATGTCTGGCCGGTTATTTTCGAGCACGCTTGGCGGCAATATCGGAATATGGCTCCCCGGCAAAAACTTATGCTGTTTGGACGGCGCAGCATCACAAACAAATTTTATCAAATCGGGACCGACACCAGCAAAGTTCAAAAGTGTGTTGCCTTTAGCTGCTGCGCCATAGGCCGCGACGCTTTTGCCTTCAGCTTTGGCATCGAGCAAAAAGTGCAACAGGCCGTTTTTCACGGCTTCTGCTTTGGCTTGAAAGGTCAAATATGGCGTTGCGCTATTTAGCCCGAAGTCAGTTTCTGAGCGCAGCATTGCAGCGACATTAGCGGAAACAGAAAAAGCGCCTTTGTGCGACGCAAAAACGCGGAGGCTGCCACCGTGTGTGGGGATAGATTCGACGTCAAAAACTTCAAGTCCCGCCCGGCTAAGGATTGTTGAAACGGCCGATAGCGACAAATAGCTGAAATGCTCATGGTAGATGGTATCGAACTGGTTTTGCGCGATAAGATTCATGAGATGAGGGAACTCAAAACTCACAACGCCTTTTGGCTTAAGTAGCGTTTTGAAACCGTAGCAGAAATCATTTATGTCCGGCACATGCGCCAGAACATTATTGGCGACCATTAAATCGGCCGCGCCGTGTTCATCGCGCAATGTCTTTGCTAATGCTTCACCGAAAAACGCTCGGCATTGCGGAATGCCAAGCTTTTCGGCGGCAAGAGAAGTGCTTTTAGTTGGTTCGACACCCAAGCAAGGGATTTTCGCCTCAACGAAGTTACGCAACAAATAGCCATCATTTGAGGCAATCTCGACGACGTGACTTTGGGCTCCCAATTCAAATGTTTTAATAGCCATTTCCGCAAAGCGCTTCGCGTGATCCAGCCAGCCTTTTGAGGTGGAAGAGAAATACGCATATTCTGCGTCAAACAATTCATCAGCTCGCGCAAAATCTTTGGTCTGCACAAGCCAGCACTTCTCGCAAACCATTACTTTTAGAGGAAATGTTAGCTCTGGCGCGTCCAGCCGGTCGACTGTCAAATAGGCATTGCTCGGCGGGGCAAATCCCAGATCAACAAAGGGCAGCGAGACTTCGGCATTGCAGTGGCGGCATTTCATATGTTCAGTCCACCTTCAAGTGTGTCGAAGTACGACAATTGTTTATCCCGCTGGGACAGGCCTATCGGCTGTAGCGGCCAAGAAATTGCGAGCGTCGGGTCGTTATGTGCGATGCCACTTTCGAACTCAGGTTGGTAGGCGGCAGAATGAAAGTAGACCATACTGGAATTCGGTTTGATGACTTGAAAGCCGTGCGCAAAGCCTTTGGGGATCAATAGTGCGTGCGCGTTTTCAGCGCTAAGTTCTGCGCCGAACCATTTGCCAAAGCTGGGTGAGCGTTCACGTAAATCGACGGCGACGTCGAACACGGCGCCGGCCACGCAGGTGACCAGCTTGTCTTCGGCGTGAGGTGGGTGCTGAAAATGCAAACCGCGCACGGTGCCAACTTCTGCTGTGTGGGAGAAATTGCTTTGAACCACGCAATTGTTCCAGCCATGTTCACTCAACGCGTCAGCGCAAAAAAGTCGCGAAAAATGACCCCTCGGGTCTCCTATCTGTCCGCGCGAGAGAAGTTTAAGACCATCCATCGGCTCATTAAGCAACTCAAACCGCATTCGAACCCTCATATTGGTCAATATCGGCTAAGCAGAGTTCGCGTGCGCTTTCACCATCATAAAAGCGTTTGTACCAATTCATTGTTTTGGCGATGGCAATATCTGTTTGCCAGCGAGGCGAAACATTGAGGGCCTCGCGCGCATGTTCGTTGTTGAGCGACAGCAATCCTGCCTCATGTGGCCCGCGAATTGTTTCTGCGAAATGAGTTTCGCCGCTGCCAAACGCTAATTGTGCGCCTTCAATCAACTTGCGAACCGGCAAAACATCGCCCCGATCAGGGCCGAAATTCACAGCCTCTATTGTGTTTGGAACATCCCAGATGGCTTCGGCCAGCTTAATGTAACCAAGCAAGGGCTCAAGCACATGTTGCCACGGTCGAACAGCGTCAGGCCGTCGAACGTCCAGCACTTCACCGCTCGTCCAAGCGCGAACAGCGTCGGGTATCAATCGATCTTCGGACCAGTCACCACCGCCGATCACATTGCCCGCACGGGCAGCGGCAATGCCGACACCGGCTTCAACGAAGAAGCTCTTGCGATAGCTTTCAACAATCATCTCAGATGCAGCCTTGCTGGCCGAATAGGGGTCGTGGCCGCCCAAGGCATCTGTTTCTTCAAACGCGCGTCCGGTTTCATCGTTGCGATAAACCTTGTCCGTTGTCGCCACAACGCAAGCTTTGACTGATCGGGTGCGCCTCACGGCATCGAGCAAGTTCGCGGTACCCATCACATTGGTGTCGAACGTTCCGAGTGGATCATTGTAGCTTGGCCGAACGAGCGCTTGTGCTGCGAGATGGAAAACGACTTCTGGTTTGAAGGCAGAAACAGCAATCGCCGTTGCTTTGGCATCCCGCAAATCGCAAATGCTATGTGCCACGTCGCCCCGAATGGCCGCCACGTCAAAAAGGTTTGGTTCTGTTGCTGGCGCCAAGCTTAGGCCACCAACCTCTGCGCCTAAGCGATCTAGCCAAAGGCTAAGCCACGCCCCTTTGAACCCTGTATGACCAGTGATGAGAACGCGCTTGTTTTGCCAGAATTCATGATCCGGATTGTTGGTCATTTTGACCCTAGTCCCAAACTTTCCAAGGCGCACGGTCTTCCCGCCACATGCGTTCCAACTGATTTTTTTCGCGCAATGTATCCATCGGCTGCCAAAAGCCTTTGTGGTGGTAAGACATCAACTCGCCATCATCAGCGAGTTTGCTCAAAGGATATTCCTCCCATGATGTCTCATCGCTGCCAATGAGATCTAGGCATTTGGGTGACAACACAAAATAACCGCCATTAATAAGACCACCATCGCCGCGCGGTTTTTCATTGAAGCCGACCACCTTGTCGCCGTCTCGCAGCAATGCACCATACCGTCCAGGTGGAGATACAGCTGTCACGGTTGCTTGGCGACCATGGGTGCGGTGAAAGTCAACTAACCGAGAAATATCGACATCGGCTAGACCATCGCCATATGTGAAACAAAATGAGTCTTCATTTTGCACATGCTCCGCAACGCGGCGAAGTCGGCCACCGGTCATCGTTTCAAGGCCGGTATCCACTAAGGTCACCCGCCATGGTTCGGCGTGGCGTTCATGCACGTGCATTTTGTTGTTGGCTATGTCAAAAGTGACGTCAGATTTGTGCAGGAAGTAGTTCGCGAAATACTCTTTGACGATGTAGCCCTTATAGCCGCAGCACACCACAAAATCGTTTATGCCGTGCGACGAATAAATCTTCATGATGTGCCACAAGAGCGGCATCCCGCCGATCTCGATCATTGGCTTTGGACGCAAATGTGTCTCTTCAGAAATGCGCGTGCCTAAACCGCCGGCTAGAATTACGGCCTTCATTGTTCGCTGCACCAATGCCGCCACATTTCGCGGTAAGCGCCTTCCATCCGTTCAACAAATGCCTTTTCGTCCATGAGCGGGCTCGCCTTCATCTTGTCCCGCATGGTGCGCCGGATTTCTGCTAACGCCGGAATGTCACTCGCAAGTTTAACCGCAATATCGACATATTCTTCTTCCGAATGGGCGACCCAATCGTCAAAGCCGCCGCCGCGCAATATCGCGCCGCCAAGGGTGCCAACACTCGCGCGATTGTACAGTGTGACATACGGGTTGCCCATAAAAAGGTGTTCAAACAACGTTGTGCCAGAGTTATGCGGGAAACAATCAAGCGCAATATCAATCTCGCGCAATGTATTCCACGGAGGCGTGCTGAAACCCATAATCAATCGATCGCGATCAATGCCATGTTCTGCAAACCGTGCCGCCAACCGATCGCACATGAGTTCAGTACTGAAGTTTCTGCTGTCGAAACGAATTTTAGCATCCGGAACACGTTTCAGGATCTCGGCCCAAGTACGAATAGTCGGGTCGTTCAGTCGAACCGTTCGCGACAAAGTACAGAATGTCACATAGCCATTCTTGAGCGCGGGTAGTTCAGAAACATCTCCCATGTCATCGCGCGGTCGGTAAACAACGGATGGACCATCTAAACGCCAAACTTCTTTCTCACCAAAGAGATGATCTTGATCCTCAGGGGTGACGTTGTGGTCACCAACATAGTAGTCAATTGTCGGCATGCCGGTCGTATAACCAAAATCGAGCCAGTGCAGCGCAACTGGTGCTGGTTTGCGGGCGAACACGCCCAGCCGGTTGTTTTTGGTATGACCTGCGATATCAACTAAAATGTCGATTTTGTCTTCGCGTATTTTATTGGCTAATTGTTCATCGCTCAACGACCGCGTCATTACGAAGTGGTCACAATTGCTGCGATATTGAGCCGTGTATTCATCTGACTTTGCAATATCTGCGTAAGCAAAAACTTCGAACTCTTGGTGCGACGCATTATCAAACAGTGGCATCAAGTGATACGAAACGGCATGTCTGTAAAAAGTCGGTGCAACGTAGCCGACACGCAATCGTTTATCCGGTTCGACAACATTCAAATGGGGTTTTCGTTGGTCCGACAACGGTTCGCAATATGTGGTATTGAACCACTCATATTGTTTAAAAATGTCTTCGCCGGTTCTATTAAAATCATAGTTGGCGCTAAACAGCATGTTCGATACTGCTTCTTGGAAAGACGGTTTTAGTTCAATTGCTGTGTCGAAGTAGGATTGCGCTTGTGCAAACTCGCCCATTTCTTGCTTGAGAACAGCCAAGCTGTTGTATGTCTGATGAAGCTTGTCATTCAGCGATAATGCTTTTTCGTAGGAAGACTGCGCCAACAACAAGTCGCCAGAGCGTATATATGCGTTCCCCAAATTTGAGTGCATCAGTGCTGAACGAGGTGCGATTTCGATGGCTTTGTTGAAGCTTACAGCTGCTGCTTTGGCTCTGCCCATGGCGAGCAGAGTTACGCCATGGTCATTGTGGGCATGGGCAAAATCAGGCTTCAGTGCGATGGCGCCTTCGTAACATGCCAAAGCCTCATCAGAGTGACCGATTTCAGCTAGCGAGAGGCCAAGTTCATAATACCCTTCAGCAGAATTTGGTTCGAGCTCTATGACCTTTTGCAGCGGCGCGATCGACTCCGCTGCATTTCCATTATCGCGCAACGCCTTGCCATAGTTTGAATATGCGGCGGCAAAACTTGGATCTGCCTCCGTAATTTGTTGGTAAATTGTGATGGCTTGATCGAGCTTTTCCGCCGTTTGAAGACAACGTGCCAAATTGTATCTTAGGATCAAAAGCTCAGGAGCAATTGCGATTGCTTTTTCATAGGCCTTTATCGCCTGATCACTATCACCATTTTCTTCGTATGTATTTCCCAAATTGTTATAAGCACCTGCGAAATTTGGGTTCAGCTGAATGGCGCGTTTAAAGTGGGAAATGGCCGTAGATAAATTGCCGGCTTGCTTAAATACTAAACCAAGACCATTGTGGGCATCGACAAGCTGCGGATCAAAATTTAATGCAGCCTTGTACGCGTGCTGCGCCTTGGCCAAATCGCCCGTTTCACGCGCAACGACACCAACCATATTATGGAAATTCGCATTTTGTGGTGCAAACGAAACCGCTCGCTCCAAAAACGCCAACGCCAGATCATGCCGGCCTAGCTGATGCGCAAGCGTACCCATTAAGTGGTTTGCTTCAGCATTTTCTGGATCAATCTGCAAAATCTGCTTGTAGATCTGCTCTGCAGTTGCATGGTCGCCCTGCTGTTGTGCGGCGATGCCTTTTTGCAAGGCCTCAATATGCTGCACGCTGGAAGCAGAAACACCTTTTTGCGCCAATTTCTTTTGTTGCCGTCGTTGCGCTCGGTTCATTGCAGGTCCGCACATATAAAATAGAATCAATATTCACTTGCATGGTAACACCCAGCGCTGGAAAAGCGATGTTTTGGGTTCTGGCCTGTTGCAGATAATTGTTTTGGTGCACATGCAATAGAGTTGGCGGCGTAAGTTTTATGGCGGACAAAACCCACGCGAAGTAAATTGTGTTCAATTGCCGCCACGCAACGGCAATAGTTGGTGTCGCAAGTACCCGTTATTGGCCAAAAATCTGTTCAATTTTGCTTTAATGCCTTTGACAATTGCAATTTTACAAATAGCTTTACCCTCGAGTCGAGGGAATAACTAAATGGCGACACCACCGCTACTGGTGCTGGGCAACGTAAACCTAGAATTAATCTTGGGCACGTTGGACAAATGGCCGGATTTCGAAAGCGAAACCATAATGTCAACGTCGAACCTGCGTGCCGGTGGTGCTGCGGGCAATACGGCATTGGCGCTTTCGGGTTTGAGCGTTGAGCATCGTCTTATCGCTGCTATTGGCAATGATGGGTTGGGCAACTGGTTGAAGAACGAGTTTCAACCCTCAACGACCACTTGGTCTGTCGTACCGGCAGCAACGGCTGTGTCCGTTTCTGTGCTTCACGATGATGGGCGGGTGTTCTTGACATCAGAAGGGCACCTGGCTGCGGCGACCGTTGACACGATGCTTGATGGCATCCCAC
>CAJXLH010000101.1 GCA_913055925.1 uncultured Maritalea sp.
TGATCAGGATGACAATTTTGAACTTTATGCGCCTTATGGCTTCAATGAGATTTTTAGCTTCCGCCTAACGCCAAACTATGTGTTGAATAATGAGAATACACATTACGAAAAAGGGCAGCGTCAGCTCAAACATTGGCCAGAACTGACCTTGGTTCCGTGGGAGAAGCAAAAGCTTACAGGCTAAGGTGAAACGGCAGGCTGCCGAGTGATTTGCCATTGGCGAGCAATTCGAGCTGATGCTCCCCTTCATAAAAGACCATGGTGGTGATCTTTTTGATTATATGGCTTTTCTCGATTTGCAGCGTTTCCCCTGCCGCTAGCGATCCTGTCTTTAGCTTGAACACTTTGGGTGCTGTGCTGCCATTCGCCTTTTTGAAGTGAATGGCATAATCAAGGATGATGGGCTGAGTGGTGTTGGTTGTTGGCTTCAATGCAAACGAGAAATTCACCGCTTCGCCGAGTTTGATCTGATCATTTTCTAACGAAAAGCTGACCAAATCGGCATTGAGGTCGTCATAACCTAGCGCCTTCAGGGTTGGTTTGTGACCTTTTTTGATAAGCGTTCGACAGGCATGTCGTACCAATCGTTCGCGATTTTTGCTGGCGCCTTTGAGCCATTTCGCTGCAATTTCCGCCACCAGATCCGGCTGGTTCTTAGCAATATCGTTGATGTTGTTTGCCACCGAACGGCGCACATACTCGGTTGGGTCGTCCTTCAGCTCTTCCAAGATCGGTAAAATGGGCGCGGGGTCTTTGACAAAGTCTTGCAGCCGCAAGCCCCAAGGCAAGAGCGGGCGGCACCCCTCTGACGCGAGGCGACGCACATGCGCGTTTTCCGATTTTGCCCATTTTGCAAAGCGCTCCATCGCACCCTTTGGGTCATTGATGATGAAAGGACGGACCGCGAATTCAGCGCTGAAGCGCTTGGTCATTTCCTCCAAAACATCAAAACTTTGTTGCGGCTCATTGATCCCAATTTCGGCGATGAAATCGGCCATGGGCATAATCGCAAAGCCGCGCATTCCCGGGTCATCACTTGCGTCAGTTGTGCCGCCATCTACCGAGGCTTCGCCACCTAGTGTCGATACCAAGATGAGGCCGGAAACGCTGACGTCATTTGAAAGCGTCGCCACCAGCGAATCTTTGATCTGGTTTGAGCGCTCTTTAAGTTCAAGCGCCTCAAAGTTAGCGCTAGCTAAGGATATGAAGCGCTTGGCGTTAAAATTTGGGTCTGATGCTTCGATCAACCCCGCCATTTTTTCAATCAACGGAATGTTGAAAAAATTCTTGAACGGTTCAGGCATTACTGAAACCAGTCCATATAACCTGAAAGATCGATGGCGCGGCTAGCGGTCGTATCTAAAACGCAGCTTGTGTAGAAGGTTGAGCGGATCGTGCCGTCTTTCCAAAATTCATATTCGAACCCGCATTTGGCGTCGCGATAGTCGATCCATTTGCGTTGGGCGTCGCGCAGTGCCGTGAATTGTTCTTCGCTCAACATGTCTTTGAGATCTTGGTACAAAAAGTTGAGATAATTATCCCACCATTTGTTTTCGCGCATTGTACATTCCGCCATGCCAATGGTGGTTTGCCCTTCCGGCGCTTCCATACAAACGCGGGACGCGGCGCCAATACACTCGCGCATCGAGACGTTTTCTCCATCCCGCTGGTAAGTGTGCACCGTTTCAATGCATTGCTGCATGTTGATCTCGTCGTCGGCGGTTAGCTCCTGCGCATGAACAGCGCCTATGCTCGCCAGCACAAGACCAGCTGTAATAATGGTTCTTCTCATGGGTTCCTCCCCTTAAGCGCCTTTGATGGTGGACAATCGAACGATTGCCGCGCGTGACGCCGAAAAATATTCCCGGTAGATGATAAACCCAATGGTGATGATCGCAACCGAAATGCCGATGGTGGTGGATAAAAACCAAGCCACATTGGCGATGGAGAAATAATAGGCGCGGATGCCGTTGTTGAAATGCTTTGCACCATTGGTGTTGAGATCAGTCATCGCTTGTACTTCGACCGGATCGCTATCGACAGAGTGATCGGCTGCACCAAGCAAAATGCAGAAATGGTTGAAGTGTCTTAGCGACAGGGTGAAAGACAGAAATGCCATTACCGTCATGATCAGCATGACAACAAAGTGCAGCTGATAGTCAAAATCGGAATAGGTTTCGCCCCAGCTTAGTGAGCGAATGGTCGGCAAAAGCTGATCGAGCTGCCCCAGTACTGCGAACATAGCAAGAAACAAAAGAACCGAAGTTGACGCGAAGAAGCCAACCGAGTTCATGATGTTGCCGGTGAGAATGCCATCAAGTGGCGTGTCCCGACGCACCGCATTTTGCACCCAGCGCAAGCGCTGTTTGGCCATGAGTGACGACATGGAAGGCCGTCGGGTTTCGATCAATCGGGACAAAAAGCCGTAAAGCGCCCAAAAGACAAGCGGCAGCAAGGTGGAAATAAGGATCATAAGTTCGTCGCCAACACTGGTATTTTGAAGAAGAATGATACCTCAAAATTATCGTTTGGCGAGGCGGATTTAGAGCTGTTCGGCTTTGTTTAAGGTTTTTGTAAACATGAAGGCAATCCATGCCAGATGGATGATGATGGCCAAAAGAAGTGCGGCGTATTGCGGGAGATATGCTTGGGCAGAAAGGTCCATGAGTTCGCCCACCCAATAGCTTGGGTAAAGCCCCGCAATATACCGCAAGGGGTTGGGGATGATTGCAAAAAGCGGAAACAAGCCGCCAACATTTAACAGTTTTGAAAGCGCGAGCCCTTCTACCTTGTTGCCCGCAAGCGCGAGTAAAATGAGCGACGTTGTTGCGGTTTGCAGCGCGACCATCAAGATAAGCGCCAAAGACAAATAAAGCGGCATAGGCGGCAAAATGTAAGTAGCTGCCGCGGCGGCAAGGATGGCGCTGATAATGCTGGCGATTGTCAGGCGATAAATCAGGAAACCTTGTTTGCCAACAGCGGTTGTTTCGACTGCCAACAATGTATGATCATCCCGATCTTCCAACAGCAAAAATCCAAACACCCAGCCAATTAGATAGGCGGGCATTAAAAAAGCGATGGGCGCGACATAAGTGCTGAGGTTGGGCAGATCAAAAAACTGCAAACCGAACTGGTTGAGATCAGCTTTGAAAGTGGTGAAAAGCACAGGCATGAGCGCGCTCATTACCATCACCAATAATAAAATCGGATCACGTGAAAGGTTCTTCGCGTCTGCAACGATGAGCGATGAAAACCGGGACGGACGGAAAATTTGCGATAACATTATTTCTGTCCCAATTCGTGCCGGAGTTGAGTGGTTGCCGCCCAAAAGGCGAACGCTGTTGAAATGATCAGTGCCGCAACCGAGAGCCAAAGCATCTCATTCGATATATTGCCGACACCAAAGCCGATAAACATAAGCTTGAGCTGTGGCGCAGGTGGTAGCAAAAGTGCCCATGCCGGGAACGGCTCAACAAGCACCAATAGGCTTGGTGCGAGTACCGGCAACAAAATCGGTACTGACCCGATCAGATAGGCATTTACGGTTTTAAACCGGATCGCCAACACCGCGCCAAGGGCGATAAAGAATATCGATGCGCAGGTGGTGGCAAATAGGATTAGACCCAGCGCCTCAAACGAACGGCCAGCAGCGAGACTGAGCACCAAAACAGCCCCCAACGCGATGGCGGTGAGGCTAATTGACTTGGCAAAAAGATATTGCCCGGCCGACATGGGGGAACTTGCCAGTGCCGCGCGAACATTTTCGCCGCGCTCTAGCATCATCAAGCCACCAAGAAAAAAGAAACCCAGAACCGCTGGGTCTGAATAGATGAGCGCTGGAACAACCCAATCGGGTAGCTGGGCGGCCCACAAACGGATCAGCACGAAGTAAATCGCAATAACAACCGCGTATGCCGCGATGATGCGATAGCGCCATTGCAGCGTGAAATCATTTTGAACAATTTGAACGATGGCGCGCATGTTAATTCTGCACCAGCTTGATGAAAACGTCATCAAGGCTGGCTTCTTGGGTATGCAGGCTCAAAATATTGTCGTTATGCATCAGCTCCAAAAAGTCTTGGTTGCGCCCGATATTTTCCATGGGGAAATCATAAACATTGTCCATTTTCTCAAGGCCGGTGGTGACTTTTAAACTACGTGTCCCGAACTGCTGCTTCAAAACCGCTGGGGCACCCTGTTTAACGATCGTGCCGTTATGCAGAAACCCAATTTTGTCACACACTTCATCTGCTTCGGCCATGTTGTGGGTGGTCAAAAATATGGTTTTGCCTTGTGCTTTTAGCGATTTGATCAAGTCGCGCGTGATGCGCGCCCGGGCAGGGTCTTGCCCAGATGTTGGCTCGTCAAAAAACAAAATGTCAGGCTCGTGCAACAGCGAACGACATAGATTGAGCCGCATTTTCATGCCTTTGGAAAAGCTTTCAACACGCTTGTCTGCATCTTCAAGCAAGTCCACTAGCTCAAGGCACTTTTCAATGCTTATGGTCGGTCGATCATAAAGCGCTGCAAAAAGCTTGAGGTTTTCGCGTGCGGTGAGCCGCAAATACAAGGCAGGCAGTTCAAAGCTAACGCCGATCTTATTGTAAAGATCACGGCCAAGCTGCTCGATGGGTTTGCCAAACATCTTCACCGTGCCGGTGTGCCCCGTGAGCAGCCGCATCATCACGCGTTGGGCAGTGCTTTTGCCCGCACCAGATGGGCCAAGTAGGCCAAACACCTCGCCCTTTTTTATGGCAAAATTTACATTTTGAAGGGTCGGGTTGTCCGCATGCGGATAGGTGAACCCGAGATTTTCAACTTCAATCACTTGTCTTGTCCCCCAAGTTTGGCAATGTGCCAATGAGTTTGAGGTGGAAAAGGTCCCGCAATTGTTCAAGTGCGGCGTTAAAAGAATCTGGAGGCAACAGGCTGCGCTGCATGGTTGTGCAGAACAGCAAAGTCGCCATTTCACCCAAATCGTCGGGCTTCGCATTTTTGCAATGGCCCGCCATTTTTAGCTCGTCGGTCAGCAGTCGGAAAAACGCCATATCGCCGCTTTGATGCTTGGCCATTTCTTCTGGCCCAACCTTGCGGGCGAGGTGCTCGAGCTCCCCTGGTTGGGTCATTACGGTGATAAACGGGTCCGTGTTCACTGCTTCAAGAATGTGGTCGAATATGAGATCAATCAACTTGTGCGCATCACTAACATGACCACGGATCAGCTCAAGCGTTGATTGCCGATAGATCCGTTCGCGGCGCTCCATCACCGCGATGAATAGATGCTCCTTGGCGTCAAAAAAATTGTAAAATGACCCTTTAGAAATCCCAACTTGCAAGCAAATGTCTTCAACCCGTGCGGCACGCAAACCGCGCTTGGCAAATTCTTCTTCGCCGAGCGCACATAAACGCTCGCGGATGGCGTCTCGTTCTTTTTGGTCGAAATGTTTCGCCAATGCACTTGCTCCAGCTTCTTACACTTGGTGGTCATTTCACGGACAACGTACACACGAACAACGGACAACAGCTCCCGCTTCCCCAACGCACCGCTCTCCAACCCGCCAGAACCCTATGTGCAAAATATGAATGAGTCAATGACTGAAAATGATGTTTCAGTCATTGGTGGGCATGAAGTTGGGTTTTGGCGTTGGTAGTTGGAGGGAAAGGCGGTGGTTTTGAACGCGGTTAAGCTTTGGAAAATTGACAGATATTCGGGTTAGTTTTTCCGGGTGATGCAGTTGCTCATGCCACTAAAACGAACGCCAGATAATCCTACTCTGCAAACAGTGCCTTGATGACCCGTTTCAAGTCTTTGTCGAGCGGTGCCTTTTTGGGTGGGTTCTCGGTTGCGGCCAAGCCGACGATGCCATCAAATAACGCAAATAGGGTCGTGACAGCACTTTGAAGGTTGGTGCTCGTTTGAATGCGTCCTTCCTTTTTGGCCTGCTTAAAAACCCTCACAAGCTCGTTTTTGAGTTGTGAATCTACTTCGTCAAAGGCGCGAAAGACATCTGAATTTCTTGTGGCCTCTGAGCTCATTTCGATCAGAAAACGTGCATGTTCGTGATCAAGCAAAAACTTGGTGAGGTCCGGCACCGCGTCGATGAGGGCCTTTACCGGATCATTGGCGTTGGCGACATATTCAATAAGCTCCAAATTCTCGGCATGTTCTAGGGCAGCCAGCGCTTCGATGATCGATTGTTTTGACGGGAAATACCGATAAAGCGCGCCGGGGCTGATTTTGCCGGTTTTGCAAATGTCTTGCATGGAGGCTTGGTGAATACCTTTCTCCACAAAGCATTTTTTGGCAGCAGCTAGGATTTGTTTTTTTCGCTTTTTGTGTAGCTCTTCGTTTTTGGTGCGCGCCATTGGTGTCTCTCGGAAAGTGGTTTTCGCGAATAGTTATTCTATTTTGCAATTGAAACTTCAGCAAGCTTTGCTTATATCAGAATGAGTGTTCGGTTATTTGGTGTGATGCGATGAAGAAACGGTTCTCCTTTGGTCTAGGCGCGGTAGTGGGTTTGTTACTGCTCGTGCTCAGCTTTTTGTTTTTGTCGCCTGATCAAAGCTATTCCCAATCTGATTTTCAATTTCACCATGATGGACAGCGCGTCTCTGGCAGTCTGATTTTGCCGCGCGACGCAAAAAACGAACCACGAGATTGCGTTGTCTTTGTGCATGGCGACGGGGCGATGGATCGTGAGGGGTTAGGATATTTCGCGCCATATTTCTCACATTTCGCTGAGCGCGGTATGTGCGTTTTGTCTTGGGATAAGCCGGGCGTTGGCGCTTCAGAAGGGAATTGGCTTTCATTTGATATGGCTGCGCGGGCCGAGCTCGTGAAAGCGGCGATCAACGCGCTGCGCGCTCAATCCCGATTTGATGTTCGGTCTGTGGGCCTTATGGGCTTTTCGCAAGCAGGTTGGGTGATGCCCAAAATTGCGGCGAAGGAAAATGACATTCATTTTTATATCTTTGTTTCTCCCGCGGTGAACTGGCAGCGCCAATCGCAGTTTATGAGTGCCCTGCGGGAGCGCGATCTCGGGGCGGAAGCGATTGCCGCGCGCCGTGCGTCTGGTGCACCGGTTGATGCGCTGCTGGCCGCAAATGAGCCCTATGCCGCCTTTGAGGCGCTAGCCACCTCAAGGGACGATGTCGATGGCAATGCGTTTTCTAAAGACCGTTGGGATTTTGTGCGCGCGAACATGCACGCTGACTTAACAGCAGATTTGCAAAAGATTGGCGATGCGCCAGTACTTTTGTTGTTGGGCGCGCGAGACGGTCAGGTTGACGCTGAGGAAAGCCGGAAGGTTTTTCAAGAAAAGCTTAAAGCTGATCAATTGAAAGTCGGATGGTTTGACGAGGCGGGGCACTCGCTCATTCATGTGGATGAGCAAAAACCAATGGATGAGTGGGATGGTTTGGTGTTGTTGACCAAGGTGATGATTGGCGGCAAGTCAGCTTTTGCGCCCGGTGTTTGGGCGGCAATTGATGAATTTCTTGCCGCCCAAAATTCTTCCACCGATTAGATCGGTTTTGGGAACTGTCGATAGACCTTGTTGATGTCCTCAAGAACCTCGTCGCTTAGCGAAATGTCTTTTGCGGCGATGTCGGTTTTAAGCTGTTCCATTGAAGTTGCGCCGATGATTACAGACGTCATAAATGGACGATCAAGGGCAAATTTTAGACCCATTTGACATACATCGAGACCATGCTTTTTTGCCACGTCGATGTAAGCGGTAATCGCAGGTTCTGAGTGTGGGTTGTTGCGATAGGTGGCGCCGCTCGCCAACTCGCCGCGCGTGCCTTTTGGAATGACACCGCCCAAATATTTGCCGCTAAGCGCACCAGCTGCGAGCGCCGAATAGGCCAACAGGCCAACATTTTCGTGGTGCGAAACTTCGGCCAAATCATGATCGAAATAGCGGCGCAAAAGGCCATACTCGTTTTGAATAGAGGCCATGCGCGGCAAATCATGCATTTCAGACAATCTGAGATATTGCATGGTGCCCCAAGCGGTTTCGTTTGAAAGCCCGATATGTCGAATTTTGCCATCACGGATGAGCGCGTCGAGCGTTTCCAAGACTTCGAGCATATTGGCCAGCTCGGCTTGGGTGTCTTGGGTTGACGGATCATAAGTGTAGGCATTTTCAAAATGGTAGTGCCCGCGGTTTGGCCAATGCAATTGGTACAAATCCACATAGTCTGTTTGCAGGCCCTTCAAGCTGCCTTCAACCGCGGCGCGGATAGAGCTTGGCTCAATCTTTTGGCCTTCACGAATCCACGGCACACCTTTGCCAGCCACTTTGGTGGCAACAATAACGTCGTCGCGGCGACCGGTTTTCTTAAACCAGGTGCCGATATATTCTTCAGTTAAGCCCTGGGACTCTTTTGAGGTGGGCACCGCATAAAGCTCAGCGGTATCGATAAAGTTGATCTCATGATCAAGCGCATAGTCCAATTGGTCATGCGCATCTTGTTCTGTGTTTTGGCGGCCCCAAGTCATGGTGCCAAGGCAAATCTCGCTGACCGACAAGTCGGTACGGCCAAGTTTGTTGAATTTCATCTCGTCTCTCGCTTTCGGGTGGGAGACAAAATGTAACTAACCCACGAGAATTTCTCAAGATTAGAGCGGGTCCAACCAATCAAAAAAACTTTTTGCAAAAAAGATGTCATAAAGGGTTCACATCTCATTCAAAGCGCCCTATATAAGCCCAGTCTTGATTGACGGCGCAAACAAAGCGACGTTCATTTCATTCAAAAAGACCACAGTTTTGGCGCGGGGTGGAGCAGCCCGGTAGCTCGTCAGGCTCATAACCTGAAG
>CAJXLH010000102.1 GCA_913055925.1 uncultured Maritalea sp.
CGCGATCAAGCGTGCCAGGTGCGGTCAAAAGATTGACGTGATTTGCACATTTCGACATCAATCGGTCGATGACAACATCGTCAACCACATCGCCCGAAAACACCGCATCGGCGAGACCATGCGGGGGTTCCTGGTTGTAGTTGAGACCTGCTGTGCCGTAAGCCAAATCCATATCAAGAATGAGCACATCTCGGCGAAGTGATTGAGAAATAGCCCAGGCGGTATTGTGCGCGATGGTGGAACTACCGGCCCCGCCCTTTACACCATAAAAAGCGATGGTACGCCCGATCGGCTCAGATGCGTCCGAAGCAAATTGTTCCGAGATGGCATCAACCAATGCCGACGATGCAATCGGCATTACCAAATACTCGGATACGCCGAAGCGCATCAATTTGCGATAAAGCTCAACGTCATTTGTATGCCCGATCACGATCACTTTTGTGCTCGCATCACAAACGCCAGCAAGATCGTTTAGCGCGTGGAGCAGCTCGTCATCGCCCAAGGTGCTTTCAAGAACGATCAGGTTTGGTGTTGGATTGACCTTATAGATCTCAATCGCTGCGTTAATGCCACCGTTGTGGGTGGTCAAAGCAACTTTGTTCATGCGGCGATCAGCCACCGCATTTTCGATCATTTGAGCGGTTTTTGCATTCTCGCAAAATGCTTGAATGGTAATGTGCGGCACCATACGTGTGCCCGCAACATTTGCACCTTCTGCACTATTTGGATCGTTTTCAAATTCACTCATTTACTTAACTCCAAATCCAAAGCACGCTTAATCAAGCACAAAGCCAATTGAGCCTTGCAGCGAACCATCTGTTTCACCGCCAACGCCATAAAGCTTTTCAAGCGTTCCCAAGAAATAAGCGGACGCGTCATCTGCAAGGTGAACTTTGTCCGTTGGCAGTGTGTAGTCCGCCATTTGACCCGGTTGCGTGAGATATGGTGTCACCAAAATCAACAGCTCGGTTTCAGCTCGAATAAAGTCGCGCGAGCGGAACAATGTTCCCAAAATCGGGATACGTCCTAGACCTGGCACCTCGTTAAAACGTTGGCGCTGTTTTTCTTCGATCAGGCCAGCAATGGCCAATGTTGAACCTGTGTGAAGTCGGACTGATGTCTTGGCTTTGCGTTCCTTGGTGGCCGGAATATTCACCGGACCAGCGGTATATCCACCTTCAGCGTTGAGCTCGCTCACTTTGGTTTCAACTTCGAGCGAAATTTGTCCGCCTGTATGAACTTTCGGTGTGAATTCGAGGTTCACCCCAAATTCTTTGAATTCATATGTCACCTCGCCATCTTTGTAGGCAACAGGTACTGGGAACTCGCCGCCGGCAAGGAATTCTGCCGTTGCACCAGAGAGCGCGGTCAGTGTTGGTTCCGCCAATGTGCGTACAGCGCCACGACGCTCAAGCGCCTTAATTGTCGCGTCAATTGAAACATTGCCAAGCGAGAAGCCAGACTTCATCGAATTGGTGGAAACCACGTTCGAGACAGCCCCAAGCCCAGGTGCGGTTACAACTGTTGTTGAGAGGCCGCCAACACTTAGCGATGCGCTTAGATCAATGCCAAGCTGCTTGACCGTTTCGCGCTGCACTTCGGCAACCGTGACTTTAAGCATAACCTGCTGAGATCCATCGACCTCAATCACACTTGCGACATCTTCGTCGTTGTTGACGAACTGACGGGCAATTGTAATCGCCTTCTCGGCGTCGTCCGCACTTGCTGCACTGCCTGAAAGGACAAGTTTACCGTCCATGGCATGCACATCAATACGACTGCCTGGCAGCAAACGCGCGATCGTTGTCTCAAGTGTTTTGGAAGATTTCGCAACAGTGATATCGACCACCGCGATCGGGTTTCCGTGCGCGCTAAGGAACAGAATATTTGTGTCACCCAAACCAGCAGACTGGATAATAGCCCGGCGTTTTGTCCGCATAACACCTCGGGCCACAGACGGGTTAGAAACCACCATTTCCTTAACATCAGCTGGCAGCTCAATTACCAGAGACTTGTTCAACCCCATTTCGACATTTTGCTGCATGCCGATTTGGTTGCTAGAAACACGCAATTGCGCGGCAGCGGCTTTTGCAGGTGTTCCCCCAAGTAGCAAAACCATAACCATTGCTAGAACCAGAGCACATAGCGCGATTGGTGCCAGCAGAATTTGCTCTAGAGATTGTTCACGTACTTTACTCAACATTCTCATCTACTCCTACTCGAGCACCGGCGGCGTTCCTGAGCCGCTCGATGAGCTTGAGATTACTGGGGTTGCTACTTGATTTGCATTTTGAGGTGCAAAGATAATGGGCTGCATGGTTGCTTCTTGGCCCTCGTTAGGCTTTTCGGTGTCCGGCGCGCTGATTTGCGTCACGAAAGTTTCGCCTGCACGGATAAGCTGCACTGTTGAATTTGTCGGATTGCTCGGTCCACCTTTTGCAAAGTCGACAACAGAACGAAGCGCCAACGAGATTTCACCAATTTTTGATGCGTTAACTAAGGCCTCTGCCTGCGAAGGCGTTAACTCTAGCGTAGCAACCGTTTCTTTTTCAAAGTTGGTTTCACCATCAACATTTTGGCCAGTCTCGCCTTTTTCGCCCAAGCGATTGCCCAATGCGATTACGCGCACATTTGACAAAATTGTTTGCGAAACGCCACCTGTGCGCATTGTTACAATGACATCGACGTGGTCATTAGGAACAATGAAACCGCCAGCGCCCGATGTAGCGTCCACTTCAACCGAAACGCCCCGCATACCCGGCGCGATTACGGCAGAAAGGTACCCGCTATTCGACTGGATCAATTTCGCCAAACGCACTGGTTCGCCGACAAATATCTCAAACCTCGCCACGGAATCCGCAAGTTGGCTCGGCGCATCAGGAATATTTTGATCAGTGATGAATTCTGAACGAAGCGCATTTTCTGGCCACTCCTGCCAGGAAAGCATTTCTGGTGCAAGCCGAGTACCAACGCCAATAGTTTCACTTGCGACGAGAACTTTTGTCACTTTTTCTTGCGCCGGTGCTGCAACCTGCGAGGCATCTGAACTAGGTGACCTATTTAATGCAAAAACAGCAGCAAGGCCGCCTGCTACCACTGCAACTACTAACAAAATTAAACGCGCCGGCTTCATTACTCATACCCCGGTTGGACACAATTTTCGCGCAAAATACGCAAAGTGTTTTGGCGCAGTATCGGATCAAAGGGTCAAAGTTTGGTTAACCGGACGTATGGATGTTTAGTTAACGATTGATAAATCTTTTCAATGCGTTAACGAACGTCCCTAAAGTTAGGTTAAACTTAGGAATATCGCGCTTTGCGCATAGACAAGCATAGCGCCAATCGCCAACGCGATGCCATAAGGCGCCCCAACCGATTTGTCATGTAGTCGCTTCAACCAAGGCCAATCTGGCACGATCCAACCAGGCACATAATTTCTGAAAACCAACAAACCTATCGTTAGCAAGCCACCCAAAAGCGCGGAGTAAGTAAGAAATGCCACGATGTTGGCTGAACCCATCCATAAACCGATGGCTGCAGCTACCTTTGCGTCACCGCCCCCAATCCAGCCCGGAATAAACAACAAAAATGCCACCACTAATACGATTGCACCCATGCCCAGATGGAGACCTACTTCATCAAGAGGCATTCCTACATAGAGCGCTAGCGCCAAAAATCCAGCGATTAGAGCGAGTGCGATCCAATTTGGTATGCGCATAGTGAGCAAATCGTACGCCGCCGTGAATGCCATTAAGATTGGAAACAACAATATGAGCGCTGAATTGATCATGGGTGACCTCAAAATGATCGATTTATCGCAACATAGAAATCAATGGTTAGCCACTTATTAACCATTCGAATTGTGAAACAAAAAAAGAGGGGCTGGAAGCCCCTCAATCAATCTGTACCGATTTTATCGGACCCGCCTTACTAAGCTGTCGGCGTAATCGCTGTACGGATGTTGTTAAATACTGCTTCGAGTTGGGTACCCAAAAGCTGCACTGCGGTGATGATTGCCACAGAAATAAGCGCCGCGATCAAACCATATTCAATTGCAGTCGCGCCTGACTCGTCTTTAAGAAATTGTTTTACCAAGTTCATTTTGTTGCTCCTAAACTCCATGTCACGACGTGACACCAATATTGTTCGATCCTCACCATCGAACTCACGGACCAACCTACGAGCGGAGTCTTGAGATAGAGTTAATTCGCAAGCTGAGGTTGAACGTAAAACCTGTTGTTTTACTTATACTTACCACTTTCTTACCAAAGACAGTTAACCAAAGGTTTCATCTAAAACACAGCATTTAGGGCGTTGCCGCAACGTCGAAACGTAAGGATAACGCGATATTTGCGTTTTATTCACCATTCTTCGGCATGTTGGAGACGCGTTTATAGTTACAGTTGGGTAAATCATGTCATTCGCTAAGATTTTTGCAGGTCTGCTTTTTGTGGCCGCGTCGTTGGGAAATGCAGGACCTTCGTTGGCTTCTGATACACAACGAGAAGTAAGCGTACAGATGAATATGGCGCGGATTTTGCGCTTGCCTTCGCCTGCTTCAACTGTAGTCGTGGGCAACCCCGTGATTGCGGACGCGACAATTCAGGACCCGCAAACATTGGTTCTAACGGGCAATGGATACGGTACAACCAATTTGATCGCACTTGATGCTGTTGGGAACCCAATTGCCGATCTGCTTGTGCATGTCAGCGCTGAGCATGACAATGTGGTCACTGTCTTCCAAGGCACGAATAAAGAGTCCGTTGCATGCGCACCTACTTGCCAGCCTATGGCATTGGGTGGTGATAGTTCTGACTTCACCAACGAAGTCGTTAGCTCTCTTGGTGCTGCCGCAAGTGTTGGAAAGAATAACTAAATTTTTCAGTTGATTTGATTCAGTTGAGAAACTGATCCGAAATGCAGCTCGGTCATCATGTTCAAATGTCGCGTGTAGGATAATTTTCATGGCAAGAATTGCGAAACTTGGCAATTTGTTACGCCGGAGAGCAAGGCGCTTCAAATCTGATGACGATGGCGTCACCATTATCGAATTCGCACTGCTGGCATTTCCATTTTTCGCATTAATGGGCGCAATCTTGGAAACGGGTCTATACCTTTTTGCCAGCCAAGTCTTTGACAGCGCGGTGGACGACGCATCTCGCACAATTTTGGTGGGCACCGCAACAAACTCGCAATCCGATTTTCGCAATAAAATCTGCGAAACAACATTTGGCTTGATCGAATGTGATCGGATCAAGATCCGTATTCGGCCGATTGCATCATTTTCAGCCGCAAATCCAACTCCCCCTGTGGATGCAGATGGTAATTGGGTTCTGACAGAGCAGATGAATGCTGGCTCACCGCGGCAGGTAATGCTGGTTGAAGCATACTACAAATGGAGTACATTTCTCTCATTTGACTATGGTTTTCAAAAATACGGCAACACGGTGCTTTTGTCGTCCGCCCGTGTATTCATGAATGAACCGGGTGCCGGATAATGTTCAAATTGACCATTTCCAAACTCTTACAACGGTTTGTAAAAGAAGAACGCGCCATCGCTGCGGTTGAATTCGCGCTCATTCTTCCGCTTATGCTGTTGATGTATCTAGGTACGGCGGAAGGCAGCCGACTGTTCATTATGGACCGAAAAGTCGCTGTGGTCGCGGGCTCTATTGGCGACTTGGTCGCGCGAATGGAAGATGAAATTTCCGTGGCGACACTGAATGACTTTTTTCAGGCGGCCGAATTTACCATGCTCCCTTATCCATCCGACGATTTGGAACAAACAGTCACCAGCATATATGTTGAAAACAACGGGAAAGGCACTGTGCAGTGGAGCCGCGGCTTCAACGGCGGTGCAACCTATGCGAATGGCTCAAGCTTAGATCTGCCATCAGAAATGAGTGCCCGATTTCGACGCAAATATTTGATTATTGGTGAGGCCAAGATCACTTGGATGCCGATCGTCGACTTCATATATCAATCTGGCTTTGATATTGAAAAAACTTATTACTTCCGGCCGCGCTTCGATGGGGCCATTACGGTCAACTAATAGTTTTCAAAACGGACACCTTATAATGAACGATCACTTGATCCCGGTCTTTGACCTCGGGGGTGTATTCCTTGATTGGAACCCGATGTATCTTTTCCGCAAACTCTTTGAGACCGAAGAAGATGCACAATGGTTCTATGACAATGTTTGCACGTCGCGATGGAATCTAGACTTTGACGCTGGCGTTTCATACGCCCAAGGCGTCCAGGAAAAAACCAATGCCTTTCCAAGGTATTTTGACGAAATCTCCGCGTTTGATCGACGATGGCACGAGATGGTCGCCGGGTTGTTTCAGGGCACGTTGGACATACAAGACGAATTGGTTGCCGCCGAGATACCAACATTTGCAATTACCAACTTCTCACGCGAGAAGTTTCACGAGTGCTTAGAAAAGTACGAGTTTTTGCAAAAATTTGATGGCATTGTGGTCTCCGGCAATGAGCACCTCATTAAGCCAGACTATCGCATTTTCTATCGTTTTCTGGATCGATACAGTTTAGACGCCGACCAATGTGTCTTTATTGATGACAGCTACCCAAATGTGGCCGCAGCACGTTATGTGGGGATGAAAGCGGTTCACTTTCAAAGCCCTGAGCAGCTACGCAAAGAACTTATTGAATTGGGTTTGCCGCTAAAAGCTACCTAGTCTAAGCGCTCGTAGCTTTCGACCAAGTAGCCGTCACTATCACCAAAGCCGAGCCGTTTGAGGGGATATATTCCCTCCTGCGTCAGCACGCCGTCTGCGTATGTGAGCTTGAAGGCAATCGATTGACCTTCATAATTCGGGTAGGTGCAATATTGGATATGCTCAATATAATCGGCGCCCGCTAGCTCATATCTTCCGCCGCCGGCGTTGAAAGACTTCGCGCCACGCAACAATTCATCGTCAGTTGCATTGGCAGAAAACGGTGCTCTTTCAGACGGCAATCGCGTCAAAAACGAGAAGTGGGTTTTCGTGAACATCTTCACAAATTCCCACTTCGGATCATAGATGCTGGTGGTGGCACCGTTCGTGGTCAATTCAGCTGAAATCAGCTTCCATTCACCTAGTAGCTCTGCCGCATCCATTGTTTACTCCTAACGGGTGCCATACATCCGGTCGCCAGCATCACCCAAGCCGGGCACGATATAGCCTTTTTCGTTCAGCTTTTCGTCGATCGCAGCAGTGTAGATCGGCACATCTGGATGTGCTTCTTGGAAAGCTTTGATGCCTTCCGGCGCTGCCAACAGGCACAAAAATCGAAGATTGTCTGCGCCGCGTCGTTTGATACGGTCCACAGCGGTAATCGCCGAATTCGCTGTTGCGAGCATAGGGTCAACAACAACGACCAAACGGTCAGCCACATCAGTCGGCGCTTTGAAATAATACTCGATAGCTTCGAGGCTTTCAGGATCGCGATATAGGCCTATGTGCGAAACGCGGGCAGCAGGAACCAGATCCAACATACCTTCGAGCAAACCATTGCCTGCACGAAGGATTGAGGCAAAAACGAGTTTTTTACCCTTCAGTTTTGGCGACTGCATTGGCTGAAGCGGGGTTTCAATGTCCACCAGTTCAAGTTCCAGATCACGCGTGACCTCATAGCAAAGCAGATGTGCAATTTCTTGCAACAAGCGCCGAAAGCTCGCGGTTGAGGTTTCTTTATTTCGCATGATGGTGAGCTTGTGCTGCACCAGCGGGTGATCAACAACCGTTACATTTTCCATTTTCGACGCCCTAGTCTTTATATAAATGCCTTACCGTGTGGCCCCTCTGGCAATTGGAGCCACTTGGCTACTGTCTCACCAATGTCAGCAAATGTCGATCTTACGCCCTTTGATCCTTTGGTCAAAGTTGGGGAAAACAGCAAAACGGGCACCTGCTCTCGGGTATGGTCGTTGCCTTGCCATGTCGGGTCGCAACCATGGTCTGCGGTCAGCATCAACAAATCATCCTCATTCATTTTTGCGATGATTTCTGGTAAGCGGCGATCAAATTTCTCGAGCGCTGCTGCATATCCGGGCACATCCCTGCGGTGTCCATAGAGCATGTCAAAATCCACAAAATTCGTGAAAATCAAGTCGCCGTCCCGCGCCATTTCCATGGCATCAAGGGTCGCGTCGAATAGGGCCATATTACCAGACGCTTTGATTTTGTGGGTTACGCCCTGTGCTGCGTAAATGTCAGAGATTTTGCCGACTGCAAAGACATGGCGTCCATTGTCCTTTGCGCGATCAAGCAAGGTTGGTTCTGGCGGTAAAACAGAAAAATCGCGCCGGTTTCCTGTTCGCTCGAAGGTTTCGGCTGTTTCACCTACAAACGGCCGCGCGATCACTCGCCCAATATTATAGGGCTTCACTAACTCGTAAGCGATTTCACAAATCTCATAGAGACGCTCTAAGCCAAAATGCTCTTCGTGCGCTGCGATCTGGAAAACACTATCGGCACTAGTGTAACAAATTGGCTTACCTGAATTGATGCTTTCTTCGCCGAGTTCTGCGATGACAACCGTGCCAGATGCATGTTTGTCGCCCAGAATACCAGGAAGCTCCGCCCGCTTGATAAACTCTTCCGTTAGCTCTTTAGGAAAGGCAGGCTCTGTCTCAGGGAAGTATCCCCAATCAAACGGCACAGGCACGCCAGCAATTTCCCAATGCCCTGAAGGCGTGTCTTTTCCTTTTGACACTTCCTTGGCATGGGCCCAAACACCGGCCTTGTGGTCGCCAGACAGACCCGCAGGCAACTCACCGCTGGCACTTAGCGCCGCCTGGCCTAATCC
>CAJXLH010000103.1 GCA_913055925.1 uncultured Maritalea sp.
CCCGCACATGGGCCCATGATCACCGAAATCTGCGGCACGGTGCCAGATGCCATCACGTTGCGAAGGAACACATCCGCATATCCGCCAAGAGAAGCCACGCCCTCTTGAATGCGGGCACCGCCACTATCGTTAAGGCCGATCACCGGCGCGCCGTTTTGGACCGCGAGCTCCATGATCTTGCAGATCTTTTGCGCATGGGTTTCGGAAAGCGAACCACCAAACACTGTAAAATCTTGTGAAAACACATAGACCATGCGGCCATTGATGGTGCCCCATCCGGTCACCACGCCATCACCCGAGATGATGTTCTCTTCCATGCCGAAGTCTGTGCAGCGATGCGTGACGAACATGTCGTATTCTTCAAAGCTGCCTGGATCGAGCAATACCGAAATACGCTCTCGCGCGGTCAGTTTGCCCTTACTGTGCTGCGTATCTATACGGCGTTGACCGCCGCCAAGCCGCGCTTCCTCGCGCTTTTGTTCCAGCTGCTCGATGATTTCTTGCATGTTCGGCCCCATCGCAAAACTAAATTTGACGCAGTGTAGCGAGGCAAAGTGCAAAAGCGAATACCCGACAAGGTGTACAAGAACACGTTTCACACAGCATGATTTGCAAACTTGTGAATTCTGTGAAAATCTGAGTGACAAGAGACCTTCTTTGGAATGGACAACCCCATGGTTCAGCGCAAGATATTCGCCGGATTGAAAATCAGAACGCTTCGCGAGCAATCACGGATGACACAAGCCGAATTTGCCGATCGATTGGATATTTCAACAAGCTACGTCAACCAGCTGGAAAATAACCAGCGGCCAGTTACGGCTGCAGTGATGTTGGCGCTTGCCGAAAACTTCAACATCGATGTCACCAGCCTTCTGGCTGACAAGTCCGACCGACTGATCATCGATCTAAAAGAGATTTTCGCCGACCCTTTGTTTGCCGATGCACCACCTGGCTTGCAGGAAATGAAAAACCTCGCCATCAACACACCTGAAACTGCACACGCCTTTATGCGGCTTTATGAAGCCTACCGAAAAGCGAACGAGCGCATGGCGGGCGTGGACGATGTGCTGATGCGCGAACAGTCGGGCAACCTTCAAACATCGTACGAAGAAGTGCGCGACTTCTTCCACTATGCCGACAACTATATTGACGAACTGGACCGCGCAGCCGAGGAGCTGGCCACCGAACTTGCGCTAAACGACCTAACAAAGCTCGATAAATTGGTGGCCTACTGCGCAGATGAGCACGACATCAGCGTCGAATTTGCGCTGCCCAATCAAAAGGACATGATCCGTACGTTTGATCGCACAAGGCGCGTTATTCGCATCAACGCAACGCTAGAAAAGCCAACACAGTTTTTCCAATTAGCTAACCAGCTTGCGCTGCTTGAACAAACAAGCCTAATTGGCAAAATTCTGGATGACGCGAACTTTAAGCGCCAAGAAGCGCGCGCGATCTGTCGCATTGGGTTGGGCAACTATTTTGCCGGCGCATTGTTGATGCCCTACGCCGCATTCCTCAAAGAGGCCGAAATTGTGCGTTACGACATCGAGGTACTCGCTGCGCGATTTGGCGCAAGTCTCGAGCAAGTTGCACATCGCCTATCGACACTACAACGCCCGCAACATCGCGGCATTCCGTTTTTCTTCGCCCGCGTGGACCAAGCCGGCACCATCACAAAACGTCACTCCGCAACAGCACTCCAATTTGCCCGATTTGGCGGCGCCTGCCCATTGTGGAACGTCCACCGCGCATTCGAATTCCCAAACGAAATCATTCGCCAACGCGCTGAAACACCGGATGGCAAACGCTATTTGTGCTTAGCGTGGATAAACGAAAAACGCGCCGGCGGCTTCCGCCAACCCACACGTCGTTATGCTTATGCCTTGGGGTGCGAAATCACACACGCGGACAAACTGATCTATTCAGAAGATTTGGACATCTCCGAAGACGCAGCCTTTGATCCGATTGGCATCTCATGCCGCATCTGCGAACGCCCAAAATGCACCCAACGTTCGGTGCCCCCAATCGCCGCCGAAATTTCTATTTCGCCGGACGAGCGGTCCGTTGTGCCTTATGAAATTGTTTGAGACCCGATTGTGCTCAACGAAACCAAGACGAATATTGATTGATGTCAGGTAACTCATTTGCCATTTCGTCAAGTTCTACCGAAACTACGTCTACACTGCTTTTTTTGTCTAGTTTTAAAAGTTCACTGCGTTTACGCACACCAATCTTCACAAGATCATCCAGCAGAAGCTTTGAAAACATCAAACCATCGTCGTTTGAATTTGAGAGCCCAACCAAAACATCATGGAAACTAGTGTCATCTGCTCGATGACCAGTTTTGGAGTTCCTCCCCAGATAACTTTCAAGATAGCGGTGCCTTTCTCCCGTCGAGTCTTGAGTTGACTTAAAGTGCTCAATCATTTCGTTCCGCTTCACTATGAGGTCCAAAAATTGGGCTTCTGTTACTATCAACTGCATCGCTAACTGGGTAGCGCGAGAAACCTCACTGAAATCTTCTAAAACAAGTTTCTCAATTCTCGATGTTACAGGAATCGGAACTTCAAGTGTCAAGAAGTTAAGGTCAATTTTAGTCGGCTCACTTAGTCCTTCCGCCAAGTTTTTCTCAAACTCAGCTATGTTTGCCAGATGGTTCGCACGAATTGACTTCACGAACTGGACTTTCATTTGAAAGAATTGGTTCGCCACCATGCTAGTGGAATAGATTGCAACATTGACTAAATGGATATCTCGGGACAACTCCGCTATCTTACGGTTTTTGTCAATGTACCTCTGCAAAATCCAAGCAGCAACAAATGCACCGATTGCACCCGAGATCGTGGCAGACAAAAACGTTACGAACAGCTCCCAACTGTTTGTCACAGCAACACCGGACTGAATTGATGCAGGTTGCATGGTTTTCCCTATCTACATGTACGCCGGTCACTAAAAAAGATCGACGGCATTCATCAAAACAAAAATATGAGGTAGCTAAAAAAAAGGCAACGGGGGCAAATGGCAGCATTGTGGGCGCCAGCTTTCGCTGACGCCCCAAAACTCAAAAAAAGACAGTGTGTGACTATTCTTCGCCGCCAACATAGTCTTTGAGAAGCTTTTCTGTTTTCGCGTTCTCAATTTTGGCGATTGTTTCTTCGTTTTTGCGTTGGTCGAAGCGGTACTTCACCATGTTTACAAGGCAGATAATGAGCATGGCCAAGCCCATGATCCAATAGCCTTTGGTCGCCAAGTCAACGTCCACGATCCAGATTGAGATGCCCATTAGGCCAAGGGCGGTCAAAACGCCTGCGCCATTGATCAATACGTAAAGTGAATTCTCGTCGCGATGCATGATTTTATTCCTTCAATTCAAATTGTTTCGATTATTTTTTAAGTCGGGCCAAAACGTCGGCGCCGGTTGACTTTGTTTTGTCGCCATAACCCGCTTCAGCTAGGCGCTCAGTAACATCAGTTTTTGTTAAACCAGCGTTAATCTCATCGATCACCTCCGCTTCATCCAACGGATCATCCGCATTTGTTATGCATGCAATCAGTTCTTCCGCATCATTGATCGCACTCGCACCGGAAAGTGAATGATCAAGTGAACGTTGCGCTTTGCGGTTCGCGTCAATAGCCCGGGCACTCACAAGACCCTGTTTCAGATCAACAATACGGCGATGTGCTTTCTCAACAGCGTTTTGGGTCTTTGTGACCCGCGCGTCGAGCTCATTAAGTGTGCTTTGACGAACGGCCGCCTCATTCTCAATGTCAGCAATCGCTTCGGCTGCATCCAAAGCCAGCGCTTCATTGCCATCGTCTAGCGCGGCACCTGCCCGCTTCTCGAGGTCTTTAACTCGGCCCTTCAAATTGTTGAGCGTTTTCTCTTCATTTCGCTTCCGCAAAATCAATGAAGCCAATGTCTGCTTAGCGCCTGCGAGGCCCGTTTCAGCATCGCGGATTTTTTGCTCAATCAATTCAACTGCATACCGGTCTCGCACTTGCTCCTCTGCCTTTGCGCTAAACCCTTTAAGTAATGCTCCAAACAAATTCACCGTCTCACTCCTTTTATTGAACAGTGTTCATAATTCTCAATATAGTGATTTTTGAACGGTGTTCAATATAAAAATTGAACGATGTTCAAAATTGGCAGTGTCATGGTTAATTTTCGGTGATTTTACAGAAGGTTATCAGGCAAATTTTTTCGTTATCTGGCTTGATATGCCGAAATATGGATATCCACTAGCTCATGCGCCACGTCGTCAATGCTACGATTCATGATCAATTCGAGCCGACCTGAATTCTCTAAAGACGACACACTATGCACACTAGCAAACAACAAACGGCTCGCGCGTTGGGCCTCTTCAATCGGCAAATCCTTGCGGATAGCGACAAAGCAATCGGTTAGAATTTGGATAAGGCCATCAATTTTGGCCACGTACCAATCCGGCACCTCGGAGTCTTCAGAGCGTTTAAACTCAAACAATGCGTTCCAAAGGTGCTTGTGATTGCGCACATATGAAATGAATACATCAGCATAAACATGAAGAGTATTTGCATTTGGCTCTGCGTCACGCGCCTTTGCAAACGATGCGGCCAGCCCCGATAGGGTCTTCACATTGACCGCGGTAACAATCGCATCCAAATCTTCAAAGTGGTGGTAAAGCGTACCAGGCGCGTAGCCGATCTTTTTGGACAATGCGCGGGCCGAAAACTTTTCGACACCCAATTCGACAATCATTTTCTGAGCGGAATCTATAATCAGTTCCACCAGCTCTTCACGTGTATGATCCGCACGTCGCGCCATCTTGCCACCCATTGTTTTGAACAACGTTCAATTACATGACAATTTCACACCACGCAAGATGGAAATAACTGACGGGCATTTGAGCGATCTCAACAAAGAAAAGCCGCCCCGAGGGACGGCTTCAAAATCGCAATACATATTGGCAGACACACAGCCGCTAAGCTTCAATATCCAATTTCTCGCCCTGCCCGTTTACAACAGGTGCTTTGATTTGTTCGCGACGCGCTTGCAGCACTTCAATATTCTCGTCACGTTTTTCCACCCTGCTCTCAGCTTTTTGCGTCTCGCGCGCCGCTTCCATATGCTGTTTTATTGGGTCAGGACGCTCATACCGGGTGCCGGTATTTACACCAATGCCTGAAATTGCACTCATTGTGACCTCCATCGGTCGTTGGAAAACTCTAAACTTTTGAATCTATAAACAGGCCCATGCCGTCTGGCTTTTCTAAGTCCACCGCGTTGGCGACCTTGTCGATGAACTCAAACATCTGATCATCGATGATTTCAGCCGTTTCCATTTTGACGCGCAGCAAACTAACCTTTAGCTGCTCTTCAACTGGCTTGGCGGGCATATAGTCCCGTATATGTGTCGTTCCGGAAATCGCCTTCATTGCGCCCTCCTACTTCTCCATTATTCTAGCCTAGCAGAGCCAAAATAATTCGACGTTAGAACTATCCTTCCAATTCGATCGAGCCTGCAAACCACTGGTTAACCATCAAAATGCGCGCAAAAAGAAGCCCGCTCGAAGCGGGCAAAATCAAATGCGATTGGAGGTCGCTAAGCGCCTAGCTGCGCGGGTCAACGCGATAGCCCATGCCACCATGTTGCGCATTATGCAGCTCATCCACCGCATTTAAGAAAGACTGCAAAGAAACTTTTTCTTTCGGCTTTGGCGCAGTGCGCGCTTGCGGCTTGTCCGCCTTTGCATGTGATGCAAACAAATTCAAAACGCCAAGTGGCTCGCTATAAACAACATTCTTACCCATGTTCCTCACTCCCAAAAAAGTTGCTGAGGACCACTCTAAACAAGAGGACATAATTTGCTGTTAGGGCATTAGATAAAATTTTATCTATCGAGAATTATCGTTTATGTTCAACAGGTTGAACAAAATCACGCATGCTTTCCGGCATGCGAAAACTGCTGCATCTTGTCCTCAATAAAGGTTTTGAACGCCCTCACACGTGTAGGCAAAAGCACCTTATCCGCATAGATCATATAGACGTGACGCATCTCAGTTGGGTATTCGGTCAAAATCCGAACCAGCTGCCCCGCTTCAACCGCGTCGCTCATATAAAATCGCGGACCATACACAATACCGAGGCCTTGAACTGCCGCGTCAACCACCGCGCGGATGGAGTTGATCACGTAACGCGGTGTAGGATGCATCTCAAAATGGCCGTCCGGCGTATTAAACGCCCACCCTTTTTGCGGGTCCGACGTCAGGAGATCAAAACTTGGCAATTCACCAGGCTCTGAGGGTTCGCCATTTTCCTCGATATATTGCGGCGCTGCGGCCACCCACATCTCTGTGTCCAGCACCTTCTTTTGCATCAGATTTGGCTGGGTCGGCGGCAAAACAACAAGAGATAAATCGAGCTGATCTTCAATGAATTGATGATCATTCAGCGCGAACTTTATGCTTACATCCACCCCAGGATGCATTTGCATAAATTCAAGCGACCAACCGTGCAAATAATCCACTGCCATCGATTCTGGGCAGGCAACGCGAATAGAGCCCCGCAGATTTTCGGCATTGTCTGCCAACATTGACACTTGTTCGTGTAGATGGGCAAAGCCCGCATCCAGCGCGTTGAAATAGCGCTCGCCTTCCGTGGTCAATTGAAATTGCTTTGCCGAACGGTGCAGCAACCGGTTCCCGAGCTGCGCTTCAAGTTGCTGCAAGTGGCGCGATAGGGTTGGCGCAGAAACGCCTAAGGTTTCCGCCGCATTTCGCAACGAACCTGCGCGCACGACCACGCAAAACCAATCAAGACTGTTTAAATCCATAATTTCATTTTTGAAATATAACAATACAAAATCTCATATTTACCTGACGATATTGCAATATTAAATTTGGCGCAACACCAACAAATCAATGGAACTTGAAAATGCAAAAACTCCCCGCCCGATTGCGCCAGCCTATCGTTGGCCTTGCCATCATGGCTGTTATGCTAACGTGCCTGCCTGCGATTTTAGTATCTCAAAACCTGCCCGCCGGAGCAGACTTCTGGCCCGCCTGGCAAACAGCCTTTGGCCAAACTGTGCCTTACGCCGTGCCGTTGGCCGTCGGCTCAGCGCTGGTCTTTAATTTGATCGCCAATCTCTTTGTTGAGAAAGTATCTTAAAGCCAAGGCTTTTTGACGCAGGAGCGATCCTATTGCCTTCCCCACCATTGTCGGATAGCCATAAACTGTCCGACAATGCAGTGGGTGAAATCACATGATCGACCAAAAAGAAGACGTTCAACACAAATGGAACGAAGATGTGATTGCCATCGTCACGGGCACGCTATTGGTGGCGTTCGGCGTCACAATGTACAAGCATACCACCTTGGCCACCGGCGGTATTAACGGCTTGGCCCTTCTTTTAAATTACGCCACCCCTTTCGGCTTCGGCCTATTATTCTTTGCGTTGAACCTGCCATTTTACATCTTAGCATGGGTCAGATTGGGCCCGGCCTTCACCATCAAAACATTCGCGGCCGTTGCATTGGTCTCCGCCCTTGTGCCCGCCACATCAAACTGGGTCAGCTTTACCGAACTTAACCCTTATTTCGGCACCGTGATCGGCGGCATTTTGATGGGCACCGGTTTGCTTATCCTTTTTCGACACAAATCAGGCCTCGGCGGCGTCAATATTCTTGCCGTTTTTCTTCAAGAACGATTTGGCATCCGTGCTGGTTACCTACAGATGGGCGTCGACATCGCCATTCTCATTGGCGCGTTTTTTGTGCTGCCGTTTGATAAGGTCCTATTGTCCATCGGTGGTGCGATTGTACTCAACATGGTCATCGCCATGAACTTCCGCCCTGGGCGTTATGTCGGTTTCTCCGGCGCGTTTATCGCCAACAAGCATCCGCGCAAGAAATAGCTTTCGACAATATTGCTACTCAGCTGCTTTGGCCTCTTGCGCCAAGGGCAAGGTCACGCGGAAACATGCGCCGGCTTTGGAGCCACGCGTCAACTCAAGCTTCCCATCAAAATGCTGCACAATTTGCGAGCTGATCGCCAACCCAAGGCCTGAACCGGTTTGATTGTGCGAAATATCGCGGTGGCCACGGCTAAACTTATTAAAGACACGCTTCCTGTCTTTTGCGGCAATGCCCGGACCATTATCTTGGAATGAAATATGCAAACGTTTACCGACCTTCTTCATCGCGATAACCACGTGCGGGTCGGCACTATCATTATATTTGATCGCGTTCGAAATGAGATTGATGAACACCTGGCACAATCGGTCACCGTTTGCATAAACCGCCATATCGGGCATCAAAGTCTCTAAGCGAATATCCAATTTAGAAGATTTCGCAAGCGGCTCGCACACTAGAGCGGCACGCTGCACAATCTTCGCGACATCAACCAATTCGTTTTCCCATATCTTCTCACCACGCTCGAGAGCGGAAAGATCCAAAATCTCATCAAGCAGCAAAGTAAGGCGCAAGCTTTCTTCATGGATGGTCGACAAAAACTTTTTGCGCTGATCCTCTGACGCGCCTTCTGGGTCGAGCAGAATCTCGGAAAATGAGCGAATGGAGGTCATCGGCGTGCGCACTTCATGGCTCACTTGCGATAAAAACTCATCCTTTTCCTGATCAAGTTCGCGCAGCTTTTCGTTGGCGTTTTGCAGTTGCTCTGCGGTTTGGCGCAACTCCTCAGACTTTTGTTCGAGCTGTTGCGAATATTCGATGACCTGCTGCGTTTCATCAGCGATCTGCATTACTTCTTGCAATGAAATATTATCGCCCGAGACCACCTGCGAAAGCATCACGTGCG
>CAJXLH010000104.1 GCA_913055925.1 uncultured Maritalea sp.
GCTCACCCTCTTCGCCATCTTCAACAAGCTCGCCCGTTTCGGAGTTGATGATTTCTGGGTAGAAATGATCTTCCCAAATGTGCAACCCGTCTTTGGTCTCAACACACTCGTTGGCGACGCCCGGTCCGATGACTTCTGAAAGCCCGTAGATGTCTACGGCATGCATGTCGAAGGCTTCTTCAACTTCTTTTCGCGTAGCGTTTGTCCAAGGTTCGGCACCGAAAATACCAACTTGTAGAGAGCATGCGCGCGGATCGACACCCTGCTTTTTAAACTCATCCAAAATCGCCAGCATATAAGAAGGTGTGACGGTGATCGCATGGGGTTTAAAATCACCAATCAATTGAACTTGGCGCGAGGTCATGCCGCCAGAAATCGGCACAACCGAGCATCCTAAAGCTTCAGCACCATAATGCGCACCCAGCCCGCCAGTGAATAGGCCATAGCCATAAGCGTTATGCAAAATATCGCCCTTGCGTACGCCCGATGCGCGAAGTGAGCGGGCAACAACCTGGGACCACATTTCAATGTCGCTTTTCGTGTAGCCAACAACGGTTGGTTTGCCCGTAGTTCCCGATGAGGCGTGGATGCGGACGACATCTTCGCGCGGCACGGCAAACATGCCGAATGGATAATTGTCACGCAGATCCGTTTTCACCGTAAATGGGAACTTGGACAGGTCTTTGAGCGATTTCAAATCATCCGGATGAACCCCGGCTTCGTCGAACTTCTGCTTATAAAATGGCACATTGTTGTATGCGTGTGCTAGCGACTGTTTCATCCGATTGAGTTGTAGCGCGGTTATTTCATCGCGCGATGCAATCTCGATTGGATCAAGGTCGGCTTTGTTTGGTGTTAGATCTCTCATTTTCCCCTCCCTCGATCTTTCTATGCGCGCTCGAGCATGAGCGCGATGCCTTGCCCGACACCAATACACATGGTGCAGAGTGCGCGATTTGCGCCCGAGTTTTGCAATTCGATGCCAGCGGTTAAAGCGAGACGGGCACCGGACATTCCAAGCGGATGACCTATGGCGATTGCGCCGCCATTTGGGTTCACAAAGTCAGCATCATCTGCAACGCCCAGTTTACGCAATACAGCGAGGCCCTGAGACGCAAATGCTTCGTTCAATTCGATGATGTCTACATCTGAAATTTTAAGCCCTTGTCGGTCGAGCAATTTCTGCGACGCTGGCGCAGGCCCAATGCCCATAATGCGCGGCTCTACCCCTGCCGTGGCAAGTCCGGTGATTTTTGCTTTTGGCGTTAAGCCATATTTCTCAACCGCTTCTGCGGACGCGACAATAACAGCGGCGGCGCCGTCATTTACACCTGACGCATTGCCTGCGGTGACGGTACCACCTTCGCGGAACGGTGTGCCAAGGCTTCCCAATTTTTCCATCGATGTTTGACGCGGATGTTCGTCCGTATCAAAAACAATTGTATCTTTTTTGCGTTGCGGGATTTCCACCGCCACGATTTCTTGCGCCAATCGACCTGACGCAATCGCTTTTGCGGCTTTTTCTTGAGACCGGAGTGCAAAGGCATCTTGATCGTCGCGAGAGATGTTGAAATCTTCAGCTACGTTTTCGCCCGTTTCGGGCATTGAATCGATGCCATATTGCTTCTTCATCAGCTTATTGACGAAGCGCCAACCGATGGTTGTGTCGTATATTTCCGCTTTACGAGAAAACGCTGCGTCTGCTTTGGGCATCACAAAAGGCGCGCGCGACATGCTCTCAACGCCACCGGCCAAAATCACGTCGGCTTCGCCCGATTTGATGGCCCTTGCTGCCATGCCGATTGCATCCATACCAGAACCACACAGCCGGTTGATGGTTGTGCCTGGTACTGTCGTCGGCAAGCCCGCCAACAACGTGGCCATGCGCGCGACATTTCGGTTGTCTTCACCAGCTTGGTTCGCGCATCCCATATAGCAATCATCGATTGCGTTTGGATCTAAGTTTGGTGATGCCTCAATCGTTTTTTTGATGACATGGGCCAACATATCATCAGGACGGACAGATGAAAGTGTACCGCCAAATCGGCCAATAGGTGTTCGAAATCCTTCGCACAAATAGGCTTCACTCACGCCTCATTCTCCTCGAAATGTGTGCCTTTGATGGTGCGCGAGTGCCCTCGAAAATGAGCAATTGCCTCATCATCTTGATTGGTAATTGTTACGTCATAAATGCCGGACCTACCGGCCTTTGAAACTTCAACCGCGCGCGCGGTCAAAACGTCATCCTTCTTGCCAGGAGCGGCGTAGGTGATCGAGTTTTGATACGCCACCGCCAATTGGTTGTAGCTGTTACACGCAAATGCAAATGCGCTGTCCGCGAGCATAAACACATATCCGCCATGGCAGATTTTGTGCCCGTTCAAGTGCTCATCAGAAATCTTCAAAGAAAGCGTAGCGCGCCCGGCATCGACCTCAAGAAGAGACATGCCAACACGTTGCGATGCGGAATCATTGTTCCACATTGCATCGGCAGATTTTTGGGCACGTTCTTTGGGCGTCATTATTCAACGCCGCCAAATTCAGTCGGTCGTTTATCCAAAAACGCACTTACACCTTCAGCGTAGTCCTTCGAACGCCCACAGCGCCCTTGGTAGGCAGCCTCAAGGTCAAGGTGTTCATCAAGCGTGTGTTCCGCAGACGATTGAAGCGCATGTTTCATCATCCCGAGGCCAAATGTTGGACCCTTCGCCATTTGCGCCGTTAGCTTGCGGGCTTCTTCCATCAATTGATCTTCGGGCTTCGCATCCCAGATCATGCCCCATTCAACAGCCTGCTTTGCTGGCACAGGCGTTGCTGTCATGCAGATATATTTTGCGCGCGCCTCACCAATTAGGCGTGGCAAGATCCAACTGCCACCTGCGTCCGGCACAAGCCCGACATTCGCGAATGACTGGATAAACTTGGCTTTTTCAGATGCCAACACAATATCGCAGCCAAGGGCAATATTAACGCCAGCCCCAGCGGCAACACCGTTTACCGCGCATACAATTGGCTTTTCTATCGAGCGAATAAGCCGCACGAGCGGATTGTAAAACTTAGAAATCGTCGCGTGCAAATCAGGTGGTGAGGTCATTTTGCGCGGGTCGCGTGCATCCAAATCTTGCCCAGCGCAAAAACCGCGACCTGCACCTGTTATAAGAATCGCTCTTACAGCAGAATCGTCTTTTGCTTCGCGCAAAGCTTCTTGAAGCGCACCATGCATTTCATCATTGAAAGCATTCAATCGATCGGGACGATTGAAGGTGATTTCAGTCCACCCTTCGTGCTTCTGAACAAGAATCGTTTCGCTCACCCCTGCCTCCCCGCAGTTACGTTCGCCAATTTGACCAATTGTTGATTTTGAGCTTTACATAAACCGACTGGTTGGTCAATATATGATCGAAACGGCAATGATTGATGGGCCGAAAGGCGCGAATTCTTGGGGAGGAAGGCGACTTGTCTGAGGTTATCAGCGTAACAATTGAAAATGGTTTGGCATTGGTGGAAATTAACAATCCACCCGTGAATGCCACAGGCCTTGCTGTTCGAATCGGCTTGTTGAAGGCCGTAGAAAAGGCTGAGCAAGAGAGCGCAAAAGCTGCGATTGTTTATTGTGATGGCCGAACCTTTGTTGCGGGTGGTGACATCTCAGAATTTGGCAAACCACCGCAAGAACCGCACCTGCCCGACGTTTATCAAGCCATCGAAGACAACTCTGTGCCGTGGATCGCTGCAACACACGGCACGACACTTGGCGGTGGGTTCGAGCTTTCCATGGCTTGCGATTTTCGACTGGCTCAGGCCGGAACAAAATTCGCTCTGCCTGAGGTAAATCTCGGCCTTGTGCCCGGCGCAGGCGGGTCGCAGCGACTGCCACGCTTGATCGGCATCGAAGCTGCGGTTGAATTAGCAACAACCGGCCAAATGATTGATGCGCAAAAACTCTATGATCTTGGTGGATTGGATCAGATTTTTGATGGTGACCCTAAGGAAGCAGGCATTGCATTTGCAGCGAGCCTACCTTCCCAACTTTCGCCACTGAGCGCCCGTGGCATGGCCAAAGTGTCGGACGACTATTTTGACAACAAAAGAGCTGAACTGACAAAACGCGCCAAAGGCCAGACATCACCTTTGGACAATCTCAAAGCAATCGAGTGGGCAGCGACATTGCCGTTCAAAGAGGGACAACCAAAAGAACGCGCTCTGCATTTAGAGCTGCGCGACAGCACTCAATCAAAGGCTTTGCGCCATGCATTCTTCTCCGAACGCAAAGTAAGCAAACCCAAAGCAATTGATGGTGGCAACCCGATTGAGCTAAATAAAATTGTTGTTGTTGGTGGCGGTTTGATGGGCGCGGGCATTGCCTTTGCGTGTTTGAACGCCGGCTACATCGTCACCCTAATCGAACGTGATGCCGAAACTGCAGCGGCTGGCCGAGAACGGATCGAAGGCTTGATCGCAGGCGGAGTAAAACGCGGCAAAATTTCTGATGAGAAAGCCAAGAAATTGGGCGCAATGCTGAGCGCCTCCGACAGCTATCAAGCTGCAAAAGATGCAGATATTGCGATCGAGGCAGTATTTGAGGATTTGGCTGTGAAGCAACAGGTCTTTCAATCGCTCGCGACACACATGCGTGACGATGCCATTTTGGCAACGAACACTTCTTACATCGACCCTACGCAAATATTTGAGGGGATTTCGAACCCTGAACGCTTCATTGGGCTGCACTTTTTTTCACCTGCACACATTATGAAGCTTTTGGAAATTGTCCGGCTGCCAACCACCTCAAAGGACGTTCTGGCGACAGGATTTACCCTTGGCAAAAAACTTAGAAAAGTTGGTGTTCTTTCCGGTATTTGTGACGGGTTCATCGGTAATCGCATCTTGTCGGCCTATCGTCGTCAGGCTGACTATCTTTTGATGGATGGCTGCACGCCAAAACAGATTGATGATGCAATGCGTGGGTTCGGCATGCCAATGGGGCCATATGAACTACAGGATTTGACTGGCTTGCAGATTTCCTGGGCAAACCGCAAACGCCAAGCGGCAACCCGCCCAACAGATGAGCGTTATGTGCGTGTCGGTGATTTGCTGTGCGAAGCCGAGCGCTTTGGTCAACGCAGCCAAATGGGTTGGTACAAATATGAAGAAGGCAATCGCCAACCGATCGAAGACGCTTTTGTCACAGATCTAATTGAGAAAGAGGCAAGCGACGCCGGTATCGAACGGCAGACATTCACTAACGCACAGATAGTCGATCGATTGTTGGCCGTGATGATAAATGAAGGTGCGCTAATCGTTGAAGAGGGCATTGCGGAGCGTGGCCTCGATGTCGATCTCGTCAAAATTCATGGCTATGGATTTCCACGCTGGCGCGGTGGGCCGATGCACTACGCCAATGAAATTGGCTGGGACCGCGTAAAAGCTGCGATGGCAGACGTTGCTGCACAAAGCCCAAATAGCTGGCGTTTGGCGGCGCGGCTAAAGTGACCGAGATTTCGCGCGATATGATTGAAGGGTTTAATCTTACAAACCCGCCAGAAGGGTTTGTTGATAATCCCTTCCCCTTCTATCGTGCGCTCTTGAAATATGCGCCGGTATGTCCGCAGCGGGACGGCTCGTATGTGCTGTCACGCTTTGCTGATCTTGATCGGATTTATCGCGACACGACGCTCTATATCTCGGACAAAAAACAAGCATTCTTGCCAAAATTCGGCGGTGACACGCCGCTTTATGAACATCACACGACCTCTTTGGTTTTCAATGATCCTCCTCTGCACACAAGAGTACGCAAAATCATGGTCGGCGCGCTTAATGCTCGAGCCATTGCCAATATGGAGCCGGGGCTCATTGAGACCATTGATATGCTTCTCGACGATATGGACGGCGAAGAAGATGTTGATCTGATCGAAGACTTCGCCAGTAAAATCCCCATTCAAATCATCGGGAATATGTTTGATATGCCAATGGCCGACCGTGAGCCGTTGCGCGACTGGTCCCTTGCGATTTTGGGGGCGTTGGAGCCCACCCTGACAGACGAACAGCTGGCAACCGGCAATAAAGCCGTTGTTGATTTTAAGGTTTACCTTAAAGACCTGACAGATGAGCGCCGCAAAAATCCTGGCGACCCAGCTACGGACGTTTTAACGCGTTTGATCGAAAGCGAAGAAGGCGAGCTTTCGGAAACCGAGTTGCTCCAAAACTGCATTTTCATCCTCAATGCTGGGCATGAAACAACGACGAACCTCATTGGCAATGCGCTTGCCGTTTTGCATGAGTTTCCAGATCAAATGGCGGCGCTTAAAGCTGATCCAGATTTGATCAAAACAGGCGTTGATGAGTTTTTGCGGTTCTTGTCGCCAAATCAGCTTGGCAACCGTGAGACGACTGAAGACATCGAGATCGATGGCATTCAAATTCCAAAGGGCAGCAATTTGCATTTGGTGATTGGTGCAGCCAACCGCGATCCAGCACAGTTTGAATATCCCGACGTGCTTGATTTGTCGCGAAAACCGAACCGGCATTTGGCCTTTGCCGGTGGTCCACATTTGTGTGTTGGTTTTCAGCTTGCGCGTATGGAAGGGCGGATCGCGGTGACGCGCTTTCTCAACAGATATCCAAATTACAAACTGACAGGCAAAGCAGAGCTTGGGGGCAGATTGCGCTTCCGGGGCTACGCCAAATTGCCCGCGACTTTGAACTAAGGGTTTATAAACATGACTTTGATGCAGCTTGAAAGCTATGCGGTGGGCAAATGGGTGGGACCATCTGTCAAACCGCGCAAAATCTACTCAGCCGTAACGGGTGATGAAATCGCCGAGGCGGGTTCCGACGAACTTGATTTTCAGGCGATGATTGACCACGCCAAAAAGGTTGGTGGTCCAGCGCTACGGAAAATGACATTTCACGATCGCGCGCGGAGACTAAAAGCACTCGCAACATATCTCGATGATCGTCGCGATCCGCTTTACGAGCTCTCTTATAAAACTGGCGCCACACTCGCCGACAGCAAGATCGACATCGATGGCGGTATAGGCACCATGTTCGTTTTCGCGTCGAAGGGTCGTCGTGAAATGCCCGATGCGCATATCTATCCTGACGGCGATTTGGAAATTTTGTCGCGTGGGGGCAGCTTTTTGGGTCAACATTATTGCACGCCTCTGCTTGGCGTTGCGGTGCACATCAATGCGTTTAACTTCCCGGTTTGGGGGATGCTCGAAAAGCTGGCACCAACTTTGTTGGCTGGCGTTCCTGCTATCGTGAAACCGGCGACATCAACATCATATCTCACTGAAGCTTGTGTGAAGATGATGATCGAAAGCGGTATTTTCCCTGAAGGCTCGATCCAATTGATCATGGGCGGCACCGGCGATCTTCTCGATCGTTTGGACTGCCAAGATGTGGTGAGTTTCACTGGTTCCGCCTACACGGCAACCAAGCTCAAGTCTAACCCGAACATCCTAAACAATGGCGTTCGTTTCGTGACGGAGCAAGATAGCTTGAACGCATCTGTTCTTGGACCCGATGCAGTGCCTGAGACGCCCGAGTTTGATCTCTTCATCAAAGAAGCGTCGCGGGAAATGACCACGAAGGCGGGTCAAAAATGTACCGCGATCCGCCGAATGATTGTGCCGGAGGCTCAGGTGCAATCGGTGATCGAAGCGCTAAGTGCGCGCCTTGCAAAAACGGTGATTGGCGACCCGAGCGCTGACAGCACGCGCATGGGTGCGCTCGCCTCGCTCGATCAGAAAAAGGATGTGCTTGAAAAGGCGGCGGAGATTGGCAGCGAGTGCGAGCTCGCCTTTGGCAGCCAAAATGATTTGCAGCTGAACGGCAAGAGTCTCGACAATGGTGCGTTTGTTGCGCCGATGCTGTTCCATTGTAAAGACCCCGACAATGCAAGCATCGTGCACTCGACAGAAGCCTTCGGCCCTGTTGCTACTGTTATGGGTTACCGCGATCTTGATCATGCGATTGAACTTATGAACAAAGGTGGCGGCTCACTGGTCGCCTCGGTGATCACACGCGACGCATCTGTTGCGCAGCAACTCACAATGGGCGCGGGTGCTTTTCATGGCCGCCTATACTTCAACAACCGTGATTCAATGAAAGAATCGACGGGGCACGGCTCACCGCTTCCGCACATGGTGCACGGTGGTCCGGGCCGTGCAGGCGGCGGTGAAGAGCTCGGTGGCATTCGCGGTGTAAAGCACTACATGCAACGCACAGCGGTACAGGGCAGCCCAGACATTTTGACCGGTATTGGCGGCACATATGTTAAAGGCGCAAGCTTTATCGACGCTCCAGCGCATCCCTTTACGCGCACATTTAATGAGCTTCAAATTGGCGAGACCGTGCACACTGCGTCGCGCAAAATCACCATGGAAGACATTGAACATTTCGCGCATTTCACGGGCGACACGTTCTATGCACATATGGATGAAGAGGCAGCAGCAGCAAATCCATTTTTCCCGGGACGGGTGGCGCATGGCTATTTGCTTTTGAGTTTTGCAGCTGGCTTGTTTGTGGAGCCAAATCCCGGACCTGTTCTTGCAAATACAGGCCTCAACGCCCTCAGCTTCCAGAAGCCAGTGAGCGCTGGCGACGAAGTGCGTGTCGTGATTACGGTTAAGCGCAAAACAAAGCGAACTGACGAATATGGCGAGGTGCGTTGGCACATCAATATGTTCAATCAAGACGACGAACAAGTTGCCGAATATGAGCTTTTGACCATGGTGGCGTTTGAGCGTACATAGGAGGGCATGAGTTCAACATC
>CAJXLH010000105.1 GCA_913055925.1 uncultured Maritalea sp.
AAATCCTTTCAAAGCTTCAAATGCGAGGTTCAAATTTGTCATCGAACCGGCTTGGTCGATAACGGGTTCTTTAACTCAACTAGTGCGATGGGTGGATCGCATCGTTGAGATACATGGAGGTCAAAACCGCAAACACATATGCTTGCAAAGCAGAGACCAAAAACTCCAGCGCTGTTAGCGCAACGGTCATTGAGAATGGAAGAATTGCGCCCATCCAGCCTACAAAACCGAAAGAAGAAAGTGTCACGATGAAGCCAGCAAACACTTTAAGTGTAATGTGGCCCGCCAACATGTTCGCAAACAAACGAACTGAAAGGCTGATCGGACGAGAGAGGAATGAAACAACCTCAATTGGAATAACGATTGGCAAAACGTAGCCAGGTACGCCCGCTGGTACGAAGAGCTTCAAAAATCCCAAACCGTTTTTCATGAAACCGTAGACCAAGACAACAGTGATCACGAGCATCGCCAAAGCAAATGTCACGATGATGTGAGATGTAACGGTGAAGAAGAACGGCACCATGCCAAATAGGTTCGCCACTAGGATGAACATGAAGAGTGAGAACACAAATGGGAAGAACTTCATGCCTTCCGTGCCAGCGGCACTTCTCACCATATTGGCGACAAATTCATACATCATTTCCGAAAGCAACTGCAGTCGACCTGGCACCAAACCTCGACCTGAAGTTGATAGGATCAAAAATGCAGAGATCGTGAGAACAGTAACGACCATGAACAAAGAAGAGTTCGTGAACGCAATCTCAAGACCGCCAGAAGCTTCTTCGCCAGAGCCACCGATCGAAAAGATATCTTTGATCTTAAACTGGGAAATTGGATCGTTTGCCACGCTCAACCTCTAATTTTTCGAACCGTCGTCATCTTCAACGTCCGGCCCTAAATCCATATCAGGTGTAATTTCAACCGAAGCATTCATATCAGCAGCGCTGCGCACTACGTTTAAAACACCGGCGGCAAAACCCACCAACACCATTACCAACATGATCCAAGGCGACGTGCCAAAAATCATATCGGCAAAATAGCCGATCCCTGTTCCGACGATGATTGCGGCGATAAATTCAGTGCCCAATCGCACCGCCCGCGCATGTCCCGTCAGATGGGACGCCGGTTTGGTTTCTACTTCGAGCCCCGCATCTTTGCGTGCTAGAGAAATCTTCTCCTGCAGCTGGCGGCTTTCTTCGGTTTTAAAACCATCCGACTTGGATGTTTTTACTGTCGTGTTGTGATTTTCAGAATTTGGCACTGCCTGAAACCCCCAAAATCAGCCCATAACTCGACGGCAATTGCACCCTCAAAAGTTGGGCGCAACATAGTTTGGCTCCATTTCAGTGTCAAGCGAATCTGTGGATAGGCATGGAATTCGAAAAAGCGTGTTAAAACAATCGGTTATGTCGGTATGATTTTGGCTGTTGCCGGAAAGTATGACCCTGGAAAATCTCAAATTTTGACAAAATTGGGATTCGCAACGAAAGAGTTCCAATATCTAGTGAATTGTGTACAGATGTGTAGGAAACTAATTCGGGGGACGAGGCGGCATATTGAGCGAAGTTGAGTTGATTTTGCGCGGTGAAGCGAGCAGCAAGGAAATGAACGCGCTGTTTCGCGACGCCTATCCAGAGCACGAAGATAGAGACTTCAATCGAACTCTTTCCCGATGTGACGCATATGTGGTTGCGCGGCGCGGAAGTGAGCTGGTGGGGTTTGCAAAAATCATAGGTGATGATGACCTTCATGCATTTCTGCTTGACCCTATTGTGCGCACTGATTTGCGCCGCAGAGGGATTGGTCGTCAGCTTGTCGCTATCTGCGAGCAAGAAGCAGCTGCACTGGGCTACACATATCTTCATGTAGATTTCGAACCGCAAAATGAGGCATTTTACGCTGCTATTGGATTTCGCGGTTCGCTTGCTGGGATCAAAGGGCTTGCAGCTTCTTAGGTGTGAAACAGTTAGGCTGGCGGTGCGTTATATGTCACGAGCGTCATGTCGCAGGCTTCATCACGTAGCGGAATGATCGCTTGATATGCGTCTGAGTTGTACCAGTCAGTGATTGCCTCGCCATTCGGAAACTCGATAACCGCGACGGAACTGTGGTCGCTTGCACCGGCAAGCGCGCCGTTGAACTTGCCGCGTTTTAGAACAGAGCCGCCTTTTGCAGCAATCGTTGGTCCTGCCGCATTCGCATACTCACTAAACTTCTGATCGTCTTTAATTGAGACGGTCGCAACAACAAATGCACTCATCTTTTATCTCCATTGAGTTTGTTTGATGCTTGTTTTATACACTTGTGTACAGAAATATCAATTATTTTGTACATATGTGTACAATTGAGGTGTGATGGGACGACCAACAGCATTCGATCGCGAGCAGGCGATCGACGATATTATGAACATCATGTGGGATGAGGGCTATGAAGCTTCGTCGGTGAAGGCGATTAGCGAAAAGCTCGGCATAACGCGCTCAAGTTTCTACAATGCATTTGGTTCTCGCGAAGAACTCTTCAAAGAGGTGTTGATGCACTATGCCGAGCAATCGCCGGACTATGCGCTTGCTTTGGCGACACCGCCGATCGATGTGAAGTTGCTGTTCACTCTTGTGTTCCGAGAGGCATGCGCAGCGCGCGCGTCGGACAAGGACGGACGAGGATGTCTCGGCATTAACTCAGTAACTGAATTGTGCAATCGGGACGAAAAACTCACGCCATTGCTTGAGGAGTTGATCTTGGGCAACATCAAGCGCATCGAAACAATTTTGACCTGGGGCGTTGAATCAAAAGAATTGCCGCGATCTCTCGATACGCATGGGACAGCTCTTTCGCTGAAGGCGCTTTTGGTTGGTCTAAATGTCATGTGCAAAGCGGTTCGGGAAGAAGAAGAACTTTGGCTCGCAGCCAAGACAACGCTTTCAGCGCTCGATATGTTTGAGGAACCACCGGCTAATTCCTAAGACAGAGCACTTGCCAACAATCACGAACCATCACATAAATCACTCGACTTAATTTGAGGGGCGAAACAAATGCTGCGTTGGGGAATTCTAGGAACTGCAAAAATTGCGCGTGAACGGTTGGTGCCTGCCATCCATGCGGCCAACAACGGCACGTTGATGGGTATTGCAAGCCGCAGCCAGGAAAGCGCAGACGCTTTTGCGAAGACCCAGGGTATTCCGTTGGCCTTTTCGTCATACGACGACTTATTGGCGAGCGACGAAATTAACGCTGTTTATATCCCAACACCAACTTCAACTCATATTGAATGGAGCAAGAAGGCGCTTGAAGCTGGCAAGCACGTGCTTTGTGAAAAGCCAATTGCTTTGCACGCCAAACAAATTGACGATGTCATTGCTGCGCGAGACGCAAGCGGCAAGGTCGCCGCAGAAGCCTTTATGGTGACCTACCATCCACAATGGTTGAAAGTTCGAGAACTTATTGAAGGCGGTGCCATTGGTAAGCTTAAGCATATCCAAGGCAGCTTCGCCTACTTCAACCGTGATCCAAACAACATGCGTAACAAGCCCGAACTAGGCGGGGGCGGGCTGCTTGATATCGGTGTGTATCCTACCGTGACGTCGCGCTTTGTCACGGGGCAGGAGCCAAACAAAGCCTTCGCATCTGTAGAGCGAGACCCTGAATTTGGAACAGATATCTTCGCAAACTGCACGCTGCGGTTCGATGGTTTTGACGCCAGCTTTTATGTCAGCACGCAGCTCGCCGCACGCCAATCAATGGTCTTCCATGGCGATGAAGGTTTCATCGAAGTCAACGCGCCGTTTAATGCGGAAGTGTTTGACGCAGTGACGGTGACTTTGTCGAACCAAGGCCACAGCGGCAGTCAAAGCTTCACTTTCAACGGCAATATGCAATACACGCTTCAGGTTGAAGCCTTCGGTCGCGCCGTTGAAGGGGAAGAGGTGGAGCTTTTCACACTGGAGCAATCCGTCGCCAATCAAAAAGCAATCGATGCGCTCTTTGCATCCGGTGAAAGTGGCGATTGGGCGGCTGTTTAGTAAAGGGCTGGCGCACGCGCCAACCCTTTGCGGCTATACGCCCGTAATCATCGATACGATTTCGTTCTTATCAGTATTCGCGGTTTCGCGGACACCAATTTGTTGGCCGCGGCGCAACACACAAATGCGGTCTGACAAGCGAAACACTTGATCAAGGCTGTGCGAGATAATCAAAACAGCAAGATTTCGTTCTTTTAGCGAAGCAACGATTTCCTCAACCTTTGCCGTTTCAGCAACGCCAAGGGCAGCTGTTGGCTCGTCAAGAAGAACAAGCTTTGTCGCCCAATGGGTTGCGCGCGCTATCGCGACGCCCTGTCTTTGGCCACCGGACAAGTTGCGAATAGTGGCGTTTGCTGAAGGGATACGCACGTCCAACTCTTTAACAAGTTGTGCGGTTTCATCACGCATTGCTTTTCGGTCCAGCATGCCGAGTGGCCCTTTGGTCTTTTCGCGACCAAGGAACATGTTCATATAAACAGACTGCTCGTCTGCAAGCGCTAAGTCCTGATAAACGACCTCAATTCCAGCTTCGCGCGCTTCAGTCGCATCTCGAAACGAGGCTTCTTTGCCATCGAAAGAGATCGAACCAGACGTCGGTGTGTAAACGCCAGATATGATTTTAATCAGCGTCGACTTACCCGCGCCGTTGTCTCCAACAAGCGCGACGATTTCGCCCGCCTTTAGTTCGAGTGAAAAGTCTTCAATGGCCACCACGCCGCCGAACGATTTGTGGATGTTTTGAAGGCGCAGCACTTCGGTTGATGTTGGTTTGTCGAGCATCATCTACCTCAAATCCGGCCAAGATTCGCTTTGACCAAAGATGTTTTCAATTGATTGGATTACTGGGTTGCCTGAAGCAATGCCTGAGATGCCTACGGTGTAACCGCGCTTTACAAAAGCTTGGCCGCGGAAACCAAACACAACGCTATCGCCAGACTTCGGCGCTTCGCCACCCGTGGCGTCGATCATGCCGTAGTAGTCAATCGCGGTGGTTGGCGGTATCTCAACGCTACGTAGCGCACCAGCATCCGAAGTCGGGGTCGCCGAAACGAACGCCTTCACATCATAGTCCGGGAAAACCGGGTCAATATAAAGACCGCCACCGAAGCAATATGCTTTATCTTCATGAAGGTGCGAGACCTCGCTGAGATAAACAACCGCTGGCAGTTCCGGCAAATCCTTGATGGCGTGCAATGGCGTTGTGCCGTGCAATGCATTGCCGGGTTCAACCTGCGTCGCGCCTGCATTGGCCAAAGCTTCTAAAACCACAGACGAAGTTGTGCCGGGCGCGTTGACTTCAATGTCGGTGTAACCCGCATCGTGTAGCGCGTTCGCAGCGTTCTCAAGCGTTGTGAGATTGTGTGTTGGAAGCACTTCATTGCTATCTTGATCGAACAAAAGAGCAGGGAATGTGGTAATGCCCGCAAAGCGCGCGCCGTCGAGCGCGTCAACCTGTTTGGCAAACTCAACGATTTCCGATGCGATAATGCCACCTTCATGTCCCTTATAGAATGTGTCGCCATCTGCCTTGATGCGAACGAGTAAGTCTTGAACGCGTCCCGCTTTCTTCGCCGCTGTCGCTGCTTCTTTGGCCTTTTCGAGGCTAAAGACTGTCCAATAATCTGGCTTGATGTAGCCAGCGACGAGATCCGCTTCAAAACGTGGAACCTGCACAAGGTGTCCGACATGGCCAACAGGCAAACCTGCTCGCGTTGTGGCGACAGCGCAGGCCACATCCACAGCAACGGATTTATCAACGCCACCCTTTACAGACGCTTTGCAAAACCCAGAGTTGCGGCCCACTTGTTTGGTCATCGCAAATATTTTGAGATTGAGCCGATCCGCTTCGGCGCGTAGTTTTTGCGCGTTCTGCTCCACAACGTCCAGATCGATAATGTAGGCGTTGGGCGGGATTTTTCCCTCTTGGTGAAGCGCAATCGCTGCTTCGATGAGTTTGGGGTTACGTCGTCTAATGAGATCAAGAAACATATGATTTCCTCAACGGTTCACGTCGCGCAGCGAAATGGCTACCGCTATCAAAATGATAACCCCGCGCACGATCATTTGGTCTGAAACAGAAAGCCCCATCAAAATGAGGCCGTTATTGAGCATGCCCATCATCAATGAGCCAACAAGCGCGCCGATAATTGTACCTTTGCCGCCATTCAGTGCGGTGCCGCCAATAATTACGGCTGCGATCACCGTCATCAGGTCGCTTTCGCCTAGCGTATAGCGGGCCGCCTGCAATCGACCGGCATAAAGCAATCCCGCAAGACCGGCAAGGCCACCACAGATCATCATCACCATCAAGCGAACGCGTGGCACTTTGATGCCGGACACTTGTGCTGCACGTGGGTTGTCGCCTGTGGCCAACACATGCGCGCCGAGTTTTGTTTCGCGGAATACGAAATGGCCAACAGCGACAGCACCAAGTGTCCAAAGGAGAAGGGAAGGCACACCGAACAGCGAGCCTGAGCCAAAGAACCCAACAAAGCTCTCATTAATCACAGGAACCGAGCGCAAATTTGTCATCGAACGGGCTATGCCCGCGAATAGTCCCATGGTCGCCAGCGTGACCAAAAACGAGGGAAGTCGCAGATAGGCAACAAGAACGCCGTTGAAAAAGCCAATAGCGATACCAACGCCAAGGCCAGCAAGCACACCGTAAAAGAGCGGATACTCCCCCAAAATCACAGCGCTAGAAAGCGCGGCAACGGCCACAATCGAGCCGAAGGAAAGGTCGATTTCGCCAGCGGCCAGCACAAACACCAGGCCAATCGCCATGATGGTTGTTGGGGCTGTCTGCAGAATAATGTTGGTCAGATTTCGTTGGGTTAAGAACCCATCATCGCCGAGCGTGATAGCGAAGAATAAAAAGATCAACAAGAAGCCAATATAGACCACATATTGGCTGAGGTTGATCCGGCGCGAGAGCTCTAAAAGCTGTTGCATGAAAGAATGTCCTCTAATTCGTTGCGCGACCTTTCGCGCAATCAGCAAGGGGCATGAGGGAACGCCCCTTGCTCAGTGTGGGAGGGATTATTGGGTTAGGCTTTTAGGAGCATCGCGGTGGAGCGAAGTCTGCCATCCCTCTTGCACATTGTCTGCATTTACAGTGATCGCAGGTGCCACAACAAAGGCTGGGCTGTCTTGGCCAAGAAGGCCGCGTGCCGCTGATGCCGCCATTGCACGACCAAGCTCGTAAGCTTCGTCAGCAACGATAGCGCTCACATTGCCACCGCGAACCATATCGAGAGCAATCGGCTCGGAAAGGTCGAGTGTTACGATCTTTGTGGATTTGTTGCCATTTGAACGTAGTGCTGAAAGCACACCTTCTGCAGGACCAGCCCACGTGACGTAAACACCAGCCAAGTCTGGGTGCTTCAACAACATTGCGTTTGCGATCTCTTCTGCGCGCGCTGGATCAGAAATGCCAGCGGTCGCAACGATTTCCATCTCTGGATAATCATTTTCGATCGTTGTTTTAAACGCATTGTCGCGTTGGTTGGTCACGTAATAAGTGGCGTCGTGGAAAATCCAGCCCACTTTGCCTTTGCCGCCAAGGTCTGCCGCCAGCGCATCCGCTGCTTGCTTGCCCATCTGGAACAAATCGTCCGTGACGATCGAAGCGTAGTGTGTGCCGTGCTCATATCCAGCAGGAACGTTGGATAAGAATACAAGCTGTACGCCTGTCTCAGTTGCTTCTTTAAATGCCGCGGCTGATGCAACAGGGTCCAAAGGCAACGCCAAGACAATGCTTGGCTCTTTGGCCAAAACGGTTTCGATGTCGCTACGTTGCTTTGCTGTATCGAACGCGGCGTTTGTTGTTGCCACAACTTCAATGCCGAAGCGCGCGAACTCGTCAGTCGCACCGGCAGAAACCGCGCTCACAAAGTCAGATTGATCGTGCCAGACCAAAGCAGCGGTGTGATTGCCCGCTTTTAGCGTTGCGATGTCGCTGTCTGCGACAACAACTTCAGCCGAAGGCGTTGCGGTTTCGCCGCTTGGTCCGATGGTTTGTGCCCAACTGGTTCCAGTAAGGGCAAGCGAAACGGCTGCTGCAAAAGCCGTTTTTGTGATGAGATGCATTGTGTTTCCTCCACTTGCGTTTAGGTTTATTCAGCCGTGCCGCAATAGCGCACGATGAATTCTGCGAATGCCGCTATGCCGGCATAATATTCTTCCAGAGAAACGCGTTCCTCCAATGTGTGACAGTTGGCGATGTTGCCCGGCGCGCAATAAACAGTGGGGCAATCAAGCCGCTCGATCAGAAACGGTGCTTCGGACCAATAGGGAGCGCCTTTGATCTCGCCGCGCGTCGTAAAGTTCGCCTTCACCGCGTCCGCGAGCTGCGCAATCGCTGGATTGTTGCGATCAATATCTGTCGGTGAGCCGCCAAATTGATGATCACGTCCTGCCGGATAACTGATCTCGAATGTGCACCCCGTGCCGTCGACACCGCGCTGTACCGCCGCTTCAAGCGCCACGACAGCATCGTCCAAGCTCTGACCGGGCAAGACTTTGCCGATAAGCGAAAGCGAACACTCGCCAGGCACGGCGATATAGCCGCCGCCTTTTAGCTCAGTGACCAGCAAGAAGGCGCGACCCACCAAATCATGTTCGCCTGCAGCGCCCATCTGATCTGAAAGCGCC
>CAJXLH010000106.1 GCA_913055925.1 uncultured Maritalea sp.
ATTTGCATGTCGCAAATGACTTGTCACATCCAACTGTTATCCGCACCGGATCACCGACTGCCGCCAATCCGTGGTCACTGTCACTGAGGTACAAAATATCTATGCCGGTTTTACGTTCATGGTGAACAATGCGCAGCGTCTTGTTTTTGCGCGCACCTTCCAACCAAAGCAGTTTGCCGCCATTCGGCCATCCGACGTCGCGTGTTTCAATACCTTCAACAACAATCGAGCGTTCGCTGGGTAGCGCGGCGATTGTACAATCTGCACTATATGCTGGAAGTGCGGCATCGACCCCGCATCGCGCATCACCGAACGCTGCATTGCATTGACGCTGAAACAGGCGGCCATTAGATCGATTGAGTAAGTGATGCCAAGATCGTAACTCCGCAACAAACACTCCATCTTTCTCGGCAATTTCGCCGACAAAGTCTGTTCGAAAATGATGCCGGATGCTCACATCGCGCCAATTGACCTTGAAGTGCTCGACGCGCGCGCCGGCAAACTGTCCGTCGTCAATATGCGCCTTTACAATGCGCCCATCGTCGATCCAGCCGACAATTTCGCTCGTGTCCACATTGCTTTTGGCCTGCTGCACATTTGTGCCTGGCGAAAAGCCAGCGCTGGGCAAAAACACAGTATCATCAAACTCCAATTGATTGTCGTGGTCAGTGAAACCCAAGTGTTCGCCATTGGATTTCGATAGTCGCCAGCAGTTGCAAAGGGTCGTTTCGCCGGTCGCAATATGCGCGGCGAAGCCAGCGTCCAGCGACCTCATACCCGCACCTCAATAAGCTTTATCGTGGGCGCAATGGCTGCGTCAAAGTTAGATATTTCAACGTCCAATTTGTTACTTTGGAACCGCACTGGTACGTCAAACAAGTAGCCCGCTGTAACAGTTACGCCTGGCGCTGGCGGCACATCGAGTGTCACCGTCCCCAAAGTCGCGTCCACCGTAAATGCAGTGGTGCCTAAGCCATCAATCGCCACGAGCACGCTGCTATCAACTGGTTTTTTGATGTCCCGCACGTAAGGGTCGAATTGCTCACCATATGTTTTTGTTAGTTGGAAAGTGGTTTTGGTCCCATCACCAACCCCGATGGGTTGATCGGTCGCCAAGGGCGTTTCATCACCTGACGAAAAATCAATGGGATCTCGGAACAAAAACCCATGAAAGCTGCCGCGTCGTTCTTCAAAAAAAGCAATAATCTCACGCAAATCGGCTTTTGACTTTACCCCAAACCCAACATCGTATGATCGCTTGGAACTGGCCCATCGCGAATTGCGCTCCTCGGCGCCGGAAACAAGTTCAACAACGTCTGTCGCCCATTGCGGGCCACCGCGTGCACCAAGCGAAATAGAAAGTGGGAAACGTACATGATGGAAAGCCATTAGTTTGCGCGTTGTCCTCTTTTCACGGCATTGAGCAACGTCGCACCAAGGTCCGCTTCAGCGCGCTTAAAGCTAGCTGCATCGGTTGCGTTCACCGTCATAGAAATCTGAATAGGTGTGGTGTTTTGCGCTGCGACGCCAAGTTGGCCAGATGCATTTCGCTTTAAAGGCAAAATTGCTTCGGGTCCTGCCTCGCCAGCAACGCCCAAACCGCCCATATGGGAGAAATAGGTGGGGCGTTGAATAACGCCGCCTTTTGCAAAGGCTTGAATTTTAGGCAGTGTCGGGTTTGTCGCTGTAAATATCGATTGAACCAAACCTGACATAATGCCTTCCACCGGTTTCAATGCGGCATCCAGCGCCAGCTTTTTAAAGCTCTGCCCGATTTGGTTGATCATGCTTCTAAAGCTCGATCCTTTGGAAATGGCATCTGACAAACCTTTTGCGAAATTCGCCCCGACATTGTCAGCAAGAGCTGAAATGCGTTTCATTTCTTCTTCCAAATCGTCGAACTCGTCGCGCCAATTGTCGGTGCTATCTCTATCGTGCATTTTCACTTTCCAAATCGGGGAAATCTGCCGCCAAGCGGTCAAAGTCTGCATGTGTGAAGGGCTTTGTCTCGCCGCCCAAGGCGGTGACAATCATGGCGATTTCTTTTGGCGTCATACGCCAATATGCCTCTGGCGAGATTTTCAAAATGCTGAATGCCAAAACTGATGTTTCGCGCCAGGGAAACGCCGTCACCTAGGCTTCACTTTCGCCAAAAGTCGCGGCCAACAGCTCGGCGGCAATTTTGGCGGCCCCTACTGCACCGCCGTCAATGCTCATTTGTTCGAGGTCGTGGTTCGAAATAGCGTTGCCACCGCCACGCAAACCAGCGCCGATGATCGAAATGAGGTCTCTTGAGGAAATGCGTCCCTCTTGAAATCGTTCAGCAATACCGTTCAGGTCGTCAGTCTGCATCGCGACTTCTAGCTCCGCCAATGCGCCAAGTGTCAAGCAAAGCACAAAGCTTTTGCCGCCTAACATCGCTTCAATTTCTCCGCGTCTTTTGTTCACCATTAAGCAATCGCCGTGAATTGAATTTCGCCTGCGCTTTCCAACGCGATCTCAAAGCTTACTTCGCTCACCTGTTCGGCAGAAAACTCCAACGCAGTGATTTGGAAACTGCCTTCCAATGCTCCAAAATCTGGCAAAATCAATTGCCAAGCTCGGATTTCACCAGCGAAAAACAACTCGCGAATTTTGGCATCGGAGCTAGCATCTTTGAAAACACCGCCGCCATTGATGGACGCTGTTTTCAATCCGCCTCCGTTCAGCAACTCACGCCAACGGCCGGACGACAACGAGTCTGTCACGTCAACCGATTGGGCATTGAATGAAATTTGGCGGGTACGAATGCCGCCTACGGTTACAAAACTGCCAGCGCCGGTTTCATCCAGCTTCAGCAACATGTCGCGGCCACTTTGCGCGCTCATATCGGCGTCCTTTTTAGGTTAAATCTTCGATTGAAAAGACGGAAGAAAGCACAATCTTCGTCCATCCGGTTTTGCGGTCGATGCGAGACTGGGTGCGTTTGCTCAAATAGCTGATCAGCTTGAAACTTGGCGAAACCGGACTTGCAGTCATCAGCGTATCATCCAGCGTTTTGGCGATGGTAAAGCCGTTGTTGCGATGCATTTGGTTCAGCCAAATGGCCCAATCAATCTCCACCCGCAGCAGCTTGATCATTTGCCCATCAATTTCACGCGCATCCAGTCTTTCGATCACGATATATGGCGGCTCCGTCGCTTTGGGCGCACCGTCAAAAATATTTGAGTTGCCCAGCGCGGCAGTTAGGGCCGCGTCGGATCGAAGTACTGCAACCAGTTCACTTTGAAAGTCTTTGAGTGCGCTAAACATGGCGTACCCCTGTCGCTTTTGTCGTGACGGCGGTTACGATGAGATAAGCACGGCGCCCATTCGGATCGTCAACGCTTTGAACCTCAAAGCTTTCACCGCCAACAACAACGCGATCACCCGCTTTGACATCGCTGCGAAATCGAATGGTCAAGCGCTTTGTTGTGCTGCTCGCATGGGCATCGGCGAAATCATCAAGCCCGCCACTGTGCCCGTCTAGCTTTGCCCAAATCAAACCAAGACTATGATGATTAGTCACTGTTCCGCCCGAGCTATCTACCGTCTCGCTTTTGACGAACAGCTCGACTCGTTGATTGAGCGAACCGAGTGTTGGCGTTCTAAAACTCATAAGTTTGGCACGCGGTAGTTGCTGATCAAAGCGTCAAAACCGTGCGGCACGATTGCGCCGCTACCGGCCATCAAAACGGCTTCGCGATTTTGGTACCAATGGCCGATCAACGACAACAGAGATTGCCTAAGGTCCTGCGGCACGGCATCAGCGGTCGCGCCGTAGCCGACACGATAATCGATCTCAATCGACGCGATTGCCCGCAATTGTGTGTTTGGTGCCTGTTTGGGCAATAGCACTTTGGCTGGGGCCGAATTTGTTTCGGGCACAAATTGCGTGAGCGGTAGTTCAGTTGGCGTACCATCGTCATCAAAAGTGCGCACTGCGACAAGCGATTGAATGGGACCAAGCGGCAGCTCGACCTGCCGTTTTTCAGGCCAACAATCGAGAATCTTGCGCCAATCTTGTGTGATCAGCGCGCGACGGGTCAATGTTTCCACATGCACGCGTGCCGCAGCGATCAGCGTCTCGATTAAACTGTCATCTTCTGTGCCCGATACGCGCAAATAGGTCTTGGCGTCAGCAAGGCTGATTGGCTCGACCGTGGGGCCGACCAATAAAACTGATGTCATGGATTTTCCTAAAATTTAGGGACCGGCCCAACCTGCGGGAGGGAACCAGGTTGAGCCGGCATAAACTCAATAAGCGAAAGGGCCTTAGCTTACTGAGTATTTGAGGAGTTTGATGGAGTCGAAATCGAGCACCCCGCCGCCGACACGTTTCGTGGTATAAAAGAGCACATAGGGTTTGGCCGAATATGGATCTCGGATTACATTGACGCCTAAGCGGTCTACGATCAGATAGCCACGTTGAAAGTCGCCGAAGGCAATTGCCGTTGCATCCGCCGCAGCATCTGGCATGTCCTCAGCCTCAACGACTGAAAAACCCATAAAGCTTGGTCGCGCACCCGGCTGGTGGCTTGGTTGCCACAAATAATTGCCATCGGCATCTTTGATTTTGCGCAACTGCGCCTGAGTGCGGCGATTCATCACCCAATTGGCGTTTTGGCGATAGCCTGCCTTTAGCGCATAGACCAAATCAATAAGCACGTCCGATGGATTAGACGCGGGCAGACCACCAGCGACACCCGTTGCCAAATAGCCAATATTGCCCCAGCTCCAGCTGTCTTCCGCGACTTGCGTAGCACTCAAAAAGCCCGTTGGCTTCTTCACCCCATCGCCGTTGATGAATGCGGCTGTTTCTTGCTCTGCAAATGCTGTTTCAACTTCTTCCGCAATCCATTGCTCCACATCCACTGCTGCGTCATCCAGGAAGCTCGCTGTGGCCGCCGGCATGGCATAAAGCTCAGTTGTCGGAAACTCGATTTCAGCGAGAGTTGAGGCACTTGTTTCCGGGCGAGCATCGGTTTCACCAACCCAGCCAACTGTCGGACCGACCGTTGAGATAGGTTTCTTGAATACCGCGGATGACACCTGCCGTACACTTGCAATTGAACGGATCGGCGAAATCGCGCTCAAGCGACGACCGATGTCACCATCTGTTTCTGCTGGCACAAGATATCCCCCATCAGGGTTTGAACCAGATGACAGTGATTTTTCTTCGCCGCGACGCACATACGCCGAGAATGCAGATTTATATTCAGCATCATCTGAGAGCTCGACATTGCCACTAGAAAGGGCTGGACGCGCTTGCTTTGCATAAAAGCTGTCCATTGCCGACTGCTGGCGATCCATTGCGTTGTTCAAACGATCTAGTTTTTCATCCAGCAAAACATCGCTGCGCTTTTCTTCGATGGCGCGCAAACGTTGGTCGTTGGTAGATTTGAGCTCTTCGAAGGCCGACATAAAGTCATCAAACAAACCTGCCATGTCCGCATGCGATTTGTCGCCGACATGAGCTTTCACCTCAAGGTCGGTTCGATTTTCAGTATTCATTTCAGTTCCTTAAGTGGTGGTTTGAAGGAGGTTTGTTGCGTTTTTGATTGATTGCGCCAAACTCGCGTCGGCAATGCGGGCCACGTCGAGCATTGGAAAAGCGACAATCGAGATTTCCCAGAGATCGACCTCGTAAAGCTTTCGTGCCGCACTGCCCGCCCGTTGGGACGCGCGGACCGTTTTGAAGCCGATGGATAAGCCGTCGATCGCCCCTTCTTGGATCAACGCCACAAGTTCAGCACCGCGCCCGACAGCCGAGATCAGACGACCAGTGACCTTGAGCCCAACATCGGTTTCCACAATGTTCAACCAATGCCCGATGGGCTCTTTTGGATCGTGTTGAAACAGCATGCGCACATTGGGGGCGCCGCGTTTAGAGAGCGTTTTCTTAAAGGCGCCTGGCATCACGACGTCGCCGCCTTGGTCAATTTTGCCAAAAATGCTCGCATAACCTGAGAAAACCCCATCGTCTGTGATGGCAAGGCTCACGACGTAGCGCTCCGGGCTAGCCGTTTTGCGCTGGTTTTCGGTCTTACGGCGCGATTGTTTTGTCGTTTCACTGAAGGCTTGGTTAGTTTTGATGAGAGGTTCCAAGCGAACTGGCGAAACTCTGACTGCGCTTTTTCATTCGACATTTTTTGCTCCATTTTGTGCTAACCCAACCGCTTAAAGAGGCGATTGACCGCCGCGATTTCGTTGACGAATTGATCAAACCGACGGTTTGAGGCTGACAGTTCTTTCAATGTCCAAATCAACAGCCCGCTCGTGCTGCTCGCCCATAAAAAAAGAGCGAGGTGCGCTAGGTCACCTCGCTGCGAAAACGCATCAGTAATTTCAAGCATTTAGTCCTCCCGTGGACCTTCATTTTGAAGGTCAGTATGTTTTAAGTGTTGTGGTGGAAGACCGAAAAGATTTCGCTTCTCGGCTTCAGTAAGGGTTTGAAGTGTGTCGATGGTCGACCAGTTTACCAGCCGTTCATCTGCGATGGCTTCGATGGCCTCAAAATTCGGCACCAAACGCCAGTCACCTGGGAAAATTGCTTTTAAGTCTCTTGTGAAAACCGCGCAGAGTTTCACCATCTGCGGGATCATAGTTTGCCGCCAAAATGCGCGGTTAGCTTCTTTGTAATTTGCGTAAGTATTATCGCCCGCCAAACATAGCAGCATGGGCGGCACACCAAACGCCATCGCGATATCGCGTGCTGCGGCGTTTTTGGTTTCGATGAAATCCATGTCACGTGGGGACATTGAAAGGGATTTCCAATCCAAGCCCCCTTCCAAAACCATTGGTCGTCCGGCATTTCCCGCGCCCTGGAAGCTGGCATTCAACTCTTCTTTTAGCCGCGTAAACTGCTCATGGGTTAGGCTACCGGCATCAGCGCTATATACAAGCGCCCCCGAAGGACGCGCTGCATTATCCAGCAATGCCTTGTGCCACTCGCTGGCCTTATTGTGCGTATCAATGGCGTCCATCGCGGCCTCTATCGGCGCATGACCAAAATGGTCATTAAGCGGATGGATTTCCCGCAAATGGATGAGCGGTTTCGGGTTTGCGCTCGACGGTGTGATGCGACGTTTCTTACCGCCAACCTTATAATCATAAGCTTTTATCCAACCATCACCATCAACGATCGGTGTAACCCGATCCGGGCGCAACAAATAAAGCTGAAAGCGGTCGTCGCCAACTTTGATCAGTTCGACAAAAGCGTTACCGTTCAACATAAGGTGCGCAAACGCTTCTTCAATCATTTCGGGTCCGGCACATGTGGGGTTTGGCGCGGTCAACAAATCGAGAACTGGATGGTTGGAAGCGCGTTCACCTTGCATATCCACAACAAGCGGCACACGTGCGGCGGACTGCGCAATAAGCGATATCGAGCGCCGCGCCACGGGATTTCGTGCGTAACCATTGCGCGTTAGGCTGGCGTATGAACGGCCACTCCAATCTGCTTGTCCGGCGCCATAAAGCGACACGAAACTAGTGGCCGATTTTTGCTCGTGTTTAGGCCCGCTGGTACGGAACCAACGGCTGATGAAGTTTTCCATTTAAGACAACTCGTTCTATAAATTTCGGATGCGTGGCCTTGAACTTTTGCGCCCAGAAAGTTCAGTTAGCGCCCACACCAATGCATCAAGGCGGTCAGGTGAATGCCCTTGCGCTTTGCCGTCCGGCCCAAAACAACAAAGCTCGTCTTCTAACGCGCTGAACATGCCGCAATGGTGCACTAGGCCGCGCTCATAAAGCAGCGCAATTGGTTCTGCACGGGTCCATTTTCCGCGCCGCGCATGTACTGAACGTACCGGCAAATTGGGCGATATCTGATGAAGTGCCGAACTCACCAAATCACCGCCTTGGTTTACCTCCGCCACCACGCAATCTGCTTCAAAATGCTCAAATGCGTTCACAACCTTTTCGGCCCAAACAAGTGGCGTGGCGCGTTCAAGTGTTAGGTCCGCCAACACATAAAAATGTTCGTTGGCGGTGCCAGCCACCACAATGCCACACTTGTCCGAACGTTCATGGGCAGAAACGGGCGGGTCAACCGCCACGACAATCCGCTCCAACGCCGGGTATGCAGCCTGCCGTTGCCGCTCAATGTCAGTACGTCGCCATAGCGCGTCATCAGCATCTTGCAAAATCTCCCCGTCAAGCTCCTGTCGGCCAAGACTTGTGTCGCGATATCGGTCGACGACTTTCTCAAAAAATGCAGGTGCCAGGTTTTTGGCGTTTTCGTTGGTCTTAATGGTTGTCACCTGTGTTTGGTCCAATGCAACAATGTCTTGCAAAATTTTCATCGGCTTCGGTGTTGTCGTTATCAACTGGCGCGGCCGTGTTCCCAGGCGCAGACCAAATTGCAGCATGTCCCAAGTAGCGTTTGGGTTTGGCCATTTGCAAAACTCATCAGCCCATGCGGCAGAAAATTGTGGCCCACGCAAGCTTTCGGGTTCCCGCGCTGAAAAGAGCTGTGCAACCGCACCATTCGGCCATTCCAATTGGTTTCGAGCACGATGAAATTCTGGTCGCTCATCGGGTCGATGAATGGCCATCAACCCAGAAACGCCCTCCACCATGATCGCTCGCGCGTCACTGATCGTTTCCCCGATCAAAGCAATTTGC
>CAJXLH010000107.1 GCA_913055925.1 uncultured Maritalea sp.
GCATCAACGGTGCTGCCGTCAGAGAATTTATGATTCTGACCGAGTTCGAAGGTCCAAGTCAAACCATCGGCTGATGATGACCAACTTGTCGCCAATTCGCCCACGACGCTTGTGAGGCCTTTGCCTTCTGGCGAAACATCATATTTCACCAAGCGCTGATACATTGGATAGGTCACTGTCCAATCATTATTGTCCATTGTCTGAGCTGGATCCAAAGACTGCGGATCTGCCGCTTTGGCAACCACAAGCGTGTTGGCATGATTGTCAGCATAAGAAACCGTTGCGGTACCAATAGTCGCAACAGCGCCAAGGGCAAAAGCCCAGTTCACAATACGCATGAATTCCTCCCGTCTGCGTGAATCGATTGCAGCACCAAATTTGGTTGGTTCTGCATTTTCAATTGCAGGCAAGCATGTCCGGTACTACAATATCAGTCAAGGCATTTTTGTTATTAACATAACATTTTGATTTAGGTATACTCGTCGGAATACCAAGAGGAGGCACATTGCGGCATATGGAAATCGCCCAAGTGATTGAGGAGTCGAAATCTAGTTTTACCAAGCTAGAACAACGTGTTGCGACCTACTTGATCAACCGGCCAGAGGCCATCGCCCTGGAAACTAGCGCGGAGATCGCTGAGCGCCTTAACGTTAGCCCGATGACCGTCTCGCGATTCTTCAAAAAGCTGGGAGACCAAAAGCTTTCTGAGTTACGCGCAAGCGCCAGAAAGAATTTGTTTGGTCCCTCCGCTGCACGAATTGGCTCGCGCTATGAGAGCTTTGCCCACTCACAACAAGACCGCGATTCGAGCATTGATCAACAAGTTGCACAGCTTGGTCTCGACAGCGCTTTAGAGTGGAGAAACACCGCTGCGTGGCAAGAAGCCGTTCAAAAAGCAGCCAACGCTGAAAGCTTCATGGCCATCGGTTTTCAGATCATGCAATATCTCGCGCGCGGCCTGTGCATGCGCCTCAAATATGTCCGTCAAAACGTGTTCTTAGTAGACGGTGAGGACGGTATTTATGCGGAGGTATTCAATGATGAATCCGCAAGCAAAGTGCTGGTGATGATTGACACGTTTCGCTATGGCGCGCACGGACCAATACTTGCCAAAGCAGCTAAGGAACGCGGATTTCGCATCATCCTATTTTGCGATGAGTATTGTGATTGGGCGCAAGGCACTGTCGATACAGTTTTCAGCTTTCCCAATGAAGGCCACTTCTTCATGCCTTTCCCAACGGGCATCCATTTCGGCCTCAACCTCTTCTACCAAGACATCATTCATGCATTGGGTGATGACGCGCGCGAACAAGTTGAGAAACTCTCAAAATCGCAAGAAATGTTTGGCAGTTTTATCCCTGAATAAGAAAGGGCGCATCAAGCGCCCTTCCAAGAAATTCTGATTTGAAACCGAAGCTTATGCTTCGCTTTCGCCACCCTCTGACGGGCGCTCTAATTGTTCGTCCAACTGCATCAGGAACCAACGGTTATTGTCAGTCGCCCGCACCAGATCGAGCACACGGCGGAACAAATCTTCTTCTTCAACCTGCTCGGCCAAGAACCAATTCAGCATATTTTGCGTGCCATAGTCTTTTTCTTCAGCGCACAACTCAAACAATGCATGAATTTGTCCTGTCACCACCTGCTCATGCTCATAGCCCGCCAGCACCGCTTCTTCTGCTGACGCAAAATCTGACTTTGGCTTCTTGATACCTTCCAAAGCGACTTTGCCATCACGCTGATAGATGTGGTTGTAGATTTTCATTGCATGTTCATGCTCTTCTTGCGCATGACCGCGGAACCATTCTGCAAAACCCGGCAAGCCTTCATTATCAAAATATGTCGCCACTGCGAGGTAGGCATAAGATGCATCAAGCTCGTTATTCACCTGCGCGTTGAGCGCCGCTTGGATTTTTTCTGTAAGAGCCATTGTGATGTCCTTAATATCTTTCTTTAGAATTATTCTAAAGTAGAAATTAGCACAAGGATTTGATTTTGTCTAAAGCTTTCTTGCAGACAAATTGTCGCGAATGCGGAGAATTCAACGTGGGCTAACTCTATATCAATTAAAGAAAAAACAACGTGATGACCGGGAAAGCGAACAGGAGAATTACCCGCACAATGTCCGATGCGACAAACCACATGACCGCTTTGTAGGTTTCACTGATTTTTGTGTCCGGGTCCATCGCGTTGATAATGAAAAGGTTCATGCCAACGGGTGGCGTGATCAAGCCGACCTCCACAACGATTAACACCAATATCCCGAACCAGATGGCAAGAAACTCTGGGCTCATGCCCAAATCCAACCCCGCGACCAGTGGGAAGAAAATCGGGATCGTCAAAAGGATCATGCTCAAACTATCCATGAAGCAGCCCATCACCAGATAGATCAGCAAAATTACAGCAATTATTGCCAAAGGTGCTAGGCCAAGCTCGGCAACCCACACCAGCAACTCTTGCGGCACTTGGGTGAGCGCTAGAAAACTATTGTAAAAGCCCGCGCCGAGAATGATGAAAAAGATCATCGCTGTGCTTGTTGCAGTGGCAATGATGCTTTGTTTGAAAAGCACCCATGTGAGTTTTCCGCGCGCAAAGGCAATTAAGCCAGTACCTGCGGCGCCAACCGCAGCCCCTTCTGTTGGGGTAAACCACCCCCAATAAATGCCGCCCACGACCAGAAAAAACACCAAAAGCACCGGCCAAACATCAATCAACGATCTAAATCGCTCTTTGTAAGGCACCGCGTCTTTAGTCCCTGCGTCTTTTGGATAGATGCGAACATAGATTGAAATTGTGATCACATAGCCAATGGCGGCGAGCACCCCTGGGACAAAGGCCGCGAGAAAAAGCTTGGCGATATTCTGCTCGGTCAAAATCGCATAAATTACCAATACGACGGACGGCGGAATGAGGATACCGAGCGTTCCACCAGCCGCCAGTGTGGCCGTTGAAAACCCGCCGGAATAGCCGTAGCGCTTCAGCTCCGGCAAAGCGACTTTGCTCATGGTCGCAGCGGTTGCGAGCGAAGAACCGCAAATTGCGGCAAACCCCGCACAAGCACCAATTGCCGCCATCGCCATGCCACCCTTTTTGTGACCGAGCCAGTTTTCTGCCGCCTTAAAAAGGGACGTCGACAAGCCTGACAGAGTCGCAAACTGCCCCATAAGCAAAAACATCGGGATTATCGTCAGCGAGTAAGATGAAAAGGTGCCGTAGGTCTCGGTCTTCAACTTTGCCAACACAATGTTGGGGCTACCCAATGCCAGCCACATGCCGCCAATGCCGCACACCATCATGGCTAGACCAATCGGCGCGCGCAAAAAGATCATCGCCAACAAAATGGGGAATGACCAAAGTCCGAGTTCGATCATGCTCATTCGGAAACACCCTGCGCTCGCGGGAGGAAATCGCGACCTGTCAGCATTTCAACGCATCGCGCGCCCGCGCAGTAGACAGCCACAAGGGCGGCAACCAACGCAGCGACAAAACTCGCGGCATAAGCCCACCAAATCGGAAACTGAAGAATAAAGGTGGTTTCACCGTAGGAAAGCTTATTCTGCGCACCCTCAAATAATCGCCAACAAATGACCACCATTACGACAGCAAAAAGCATTTCCCAGAATGCACCCAAGAAATCTTGAAGCTTTTGCGGGAGCTTTGAGGTGAAAATATCCACCTTTGCATGGGCGCCATAGAGCTGACAGATTGGCAGAAACGCAAAAACCACAAATGCAACGCCTGCTTCCACCAATTCAAAGTCTCCAGCAATTGGGCCAACGCCGGTAGAAACAAGCGAGGTGGCAATACTTTCAGAGACATTGTTTAGCCACTCTGAATGGCCGAGTGTGTTGAGACCACGACCCAATATGCTCAGACTGCTCAGGATGATAAGTGTTGTGAGTACGAGCCCACCCACGATCGCCATTGCACGTGCAATTTTTTCAACGATCAATGTCACGATATGGGCTCCAAAAACAAAGGTCTCGGGATCGACATATACCCCGAGACCCAAACAATGAAAACGCTGCGATTATTCAGCGTTCATCAATTCAGTTGCACGTGCAAACAAACCAGAACCATCAAGTCCTTTGTCGTCCATCTCGGCAATCCAATTCTCAATTGTGGGTTGCGCGGCTTGTTTCCACTGAGCGACCTGGTCGGCCGAAAGCTCGATGATGTTGTTGCCACGATCTACCGCAAATTGGTATGGGCCTGCGTCATCCGCCTGTGTGCGGCGTCCTGCATCGGCAGAAAACTCCAACCCAGAGTTGTCATCGAGCACTTTCTTCAGATCGTCCGGCAAGGCTTCATATTTGTCCTTGTTCATCGCCAAAACGAAGGTCGCTGTATAAAGCACCTCGTCACCAAAGCTGGTGTGATTTGACACAAGCTCGCTGGTTTTGATGGCACCGGTGACTTCCCATGGGATGGCGGTGGCGTCGATCACACCTTTTGACAAAGCTTCAGGCACCGCTGGCACCGGCATACCAACAGAAGTGGCACCTAGATCTTTAAACAATGCGGTTGTGACACGCGTTGGCGCGCGCAGTTTCACACCGTTCAGATCCTCGACCGATGTAATTGGCTCTTTTGAGTGGATAATCCCTGGCCCGTGCACCCACAGACCGAGCACCTTCACATCCTTGAAGTCCGCATTGAACATGGTTTCTTCGCCAAGTTGCCAGAAGGCACGTGAAGCGCTTTCCGCGTCTTTAATGGTGAATGGCAGTTCAAACACTTCGGTGCGCGGGAAACGGCCTGGCGTATAGCCCGGCAAGGTCCAAACAATGTCAGCAACGCCGTCAATTGCTTGATCAATCAGCTGAGGCGGCGTGCCACCTAGCTGCATTGACGGGAAATGCTGGATCTTAATTCGTCCATCAGATTCCGCTTCGATCTTTTCAATCCACGGTGCCAAAACACTTTTCGGAACTGACGCTTGTGCTGGCAAAAATTGGTGCAGACGCAGCGTCACTTCTTGCGCGGTTGCCGCGCTTTGCATGCCAATAAAACCACCAGCAAGAATAGCTGCACCAACAGCGCATTTCGCAAGCGTCTTCATAAACGCACGCTTTGAATTTGTCGTTGTCATTTTGCGTTTCCTCATCGGTCGCAATTATTATTGAAATGACCAGTTTTCTGGCCAAAAACCCTGACAACAACATGGCCGAATGGAACGGAACTGTAAAAGGATAAATCGTCGCTTTTTTTAGTTTCCCAACCGAAAAAATTCGACCAAATGTTCAGTTTGCACGCTTATAGCGCCGCAAAGGGCTCAATAATCTGCGCTTGCGGGAAATTGGCATTCACATCGTCCTCGCTCGATTGCAAGAAGATCAACTTAACATTAGGTCCAGCATCCATTGTCGCGTAGACCTCGTGACCATCCGCGCGCAATTCTCGGACCTTTTCCAGAATGGTAAAGCTCTCCGGCAAAAGATATTGCAGCCCGGGCCGCGCCGCCATCATTGTGGCGTGCATCGCCAACGCATTGGCCTCCGCAAGTGTGCCCAGCTTACTGAAGTCTTTGTCCTGCACGGCGGCACCTATGTCCGCGCAATCACGCTCGGCCTGTTCCGGCCAAACCTTGTAAAGCGGGCTGGTGGCCACAGTGTGGTTCATACCGTCACGAGAAGAAACCGATTTTGGTTTTGAGGTGACATTGATAATCGCAATGCGAAACTCTGGCCATTGCACATCGATGTGACGCGCAAAACTGTCTCGCCCATCGGTCAACTGACCGCGATCCCATTGTACAAAACCATGCCAAAATGAACGGGACGCGCTGCCACTGCCAATCCGCGCGAGCATGCTCAATTTGTCTTTTGGCAACCCCAAACCAAATGCTTGATCCAGCGCCCCAGTAAGGGCCGCAAACCCTGATGCTGACGACGCCAACCCAGCAGCGGTTGGTATTGAATTGAAAGTTTGGATGTTTAGCGGCAAGTTCTGTCCGCGCCGAAATCGGTCCACGAACGCAATGAGTTTGCGGGCAAAAGGTTGCTCCAGGTCGACAGCTTCACCGTTCAGGCGGACTTGGTCGCGCCCATCCGCAGCAACAGAAATCTTGGTCTGACTTCCCCATTTGTGCAGCGAAATTGAAAGCGAACTATTAAGCGGTAGGTTGAGCTCTTTATCGCGCTTACCCCAATATTTGCTCAGGGCAATGTTGCTTGGCGCGAAATAGTCAGCCTCACTCCTAAACGAAAGCCGTTCTGGCAATAGACCATCAAAAATGGATTGAGCACTTATGGTCATGATCAGCCAATCGCCTCTATTCGAACGCCATCTTCAGCGAGTTTAACAGGAGTGTGCGTAGCGGGGCAGTCACCAAATGCAACGATGCAATCACCCAAACCAGAGCCCGAGATCTTTGCACTCTCAACACCCGGCTGTTGTGTCGCTTCCTCTACGAGTAAATCCAACGTTTCATCGGAAACACCAAGCTGCGCCATCAAGCGCTGATAGATATCAATCTGGACATGAAAAACGGGCCAGTTCTTATGCTTTGCCGCCTCAATCGCAACGCCGGAATACAACCCCATCTTTTGATAAAGCTTTGCAAACTCTGCCTCGCGGGCTTTCATCTCATTTGCCACTTTTTCAAGCACGACTGAGGTCGGCGTTTTATAGCCGCTATAGCGCAGGCTCATTGGTGGCGGCGGTGGCAAGCTCGAGACGCTTGCTTGACTTTCAGCATCGCCAATCTGATAGCTCAACATACCGCCAAAAAAGCTGGCAGCTAAATCAGCGCCGCTTCCTCGTCCCTGAATTTTACGGATCAATTTCAATGCGGTGTCGTGTAAATCAGCACGAACCAAACCCGTTGTGATGTCTTGGTCCGGGTGAACCATCATGTTCAAACCAGCAAACATGGCAGCCGTAACCGCAGCAGATGACCCAAGCCCAAGCGTTGGATTGATCTCAGATTGGATCGTCAGGTTAAAGCCATTTGATAGCTGATCTGCAAACTGCTCAATCGCACCAAAGACAAATCGAAGCGGCCCCTCGGCGCGCGCATCGGCGATTTCATTTTCGGTTGTTTCCGCAACGTCGGACTGCACACAAACCTTTGTGTCATGCCGCGGCTCAAAACTCAGCGTAACACGTTGATCTATAGCGCAAACGATAGCGGGATGTCCATAAACAACCGCATGTTCACCGGTGATCATTATGGATCCGGGTGCCGACAGTTTGAACTTTTCAAAAGGCATAATGGTCAAACCCGACAACCGCGCTTATCGCGCCGTTGAGGGCGCATCAAGTTCATTCGAACCCGCCACTTGCGCGCGGCTTTCGATTTCTGCAGTGCGTTGATCAAAAAGGTGCGCGCCAGCGTTCGACACATTAAGTGATTTCCAAGACCACTGGCTCCAATTTGCCATTAGACGTTTCATCGCCTCATGATCATGCATCCGCACCAAAACGATACCGGAATTGTCGCCCTTGATCGATCCCGCACCGGAAATCTTCGCTGCTCCCCCTGCCGCTTCAACCTCATCAACAAACCGCCGCGCTGGTTCAGTGACAACACCAATATGGCTGAGGAGCTTATGGTTTTCACGCAACTGCGCCAGACAATCGGCGCCAGCAATCAATTGATCTTGCAAGGCATTCGCCACATCCGCAAAGCTTTGCCAAAGTGCCGCGTCTTTGCCATGTTCGCGACGAACACTGGCAACACACTCGCCGGTGGACGCAGCCGGTATGCCAGTTAAAACCCAATACCAACCGTCACCAAGGTCAACCGCGCGGTCTTTGTCTTCAACTGCACTAACTTGATCAGCCTCAACGCGGTTCAAACCGCCATAAATCACAGCCGCTGCGTCAACCGCACTGCCCTTACCGTGCTGCAAACGCTCGCAAAAACGCACCCATTCAAAGCGGGTTTGTTCTGAGATTTCTTTACCAAGGAAATGTTCGTAGAGCACCATAGTTGCGGCAATAATTGCAGCAGAAGAGCCCATGCCCGCGCCAAGCGGTAGGTCGGACCGACTGCTCAATCTACCGGGTACCGGAAAACCCCCACCGGATTTCACGCCCGGCACAGGAAACGTCACCAACAAGCGCGCGATGGTGTAGATCACCAAATCGTCAGGACGTTGGAGGATTTGTTGGATCGGCAACTGACCTTTTTCGAAACGCTCAAACCGATCATCGAGCTTTTGGCGCAATTGCCCTAGAGCTTCAAGCGGATAAACTTCACCCTTGGAGATGTTGCCAAACGCCGTTTGCAGCACACGACTTTGGTGCAAAGGCTTGAACCAAACATCCGTAAACTGATCAATTGCAGCAACAAGCGCGGGCGCACCGTAAACGACAGAATGCTCACCCGACAAAATGATTTTGCCCGGTGATCTGGCAACCTTATTGCTCTTGGGCCTCATATTGTCGTTTGTCGTCATATATACCCGTCAGTCGGTATCTGCTATCGCCCACTGGCGCGATGTCGACAGAGCTACCATCTTTTGGTTCTGGCGCGTGCCAATATTCTAGGTACGTCTCATAGTCTAAAGCCTCGCGCTCCTCAAGCATAACGTCATATTCAGTT
>CAJXLH010000108.1 GCA_913055925.1 uncultured Maritalea sp.
TTTCTGATTAGATTTGCAGGCAGCAAATAGGCAATCCGTGCCGCTGCATAACCGCCAATCGTTGCGCCGATCAACGCCACTGTGCCGGACTGCCATTCGATGGTGCCGGACATCGCAAATCGCACCACGGCCGTGATGCTGACCAAAAACGAAACCAATAGTTTGAGGCCATTCATGGCGTTGAGGTCTTTGTAGCCAGCAAGCACTAAGTAGGCGAGTAGGATAATCCCCAAACCGGCATTGAAGAATCCGCCATAGAAGCAAATGGCAATCAAAAGCAATCCGAGGAGTATCGCGCCGCCGCGCATTGGGCGCGCACTTTGGGCTGCGCGCATGCTCAACCAATCATTGAGTTTGCCGCCAAAAGCAAAAGCCAAAACGGCAAATCCCATTAGCCATGGTATGATTGCCTCAAACTGCGCATCTGACACCAGCAACAACGCTTCGGCACCAAAGTAACCAGCCACCAGCGCCACCGCCGAATACCACAATAGCTTGTCTTTGTGTTTGGCGATGTCTTTCCGAAAGCCTAGCGCGCCACTGCCATAACCTGGCAAACAAGCGTAGGTGTTGGTCGCGTTGGCCATGATTGGCGGCACGCCGACGAACAAAAGAGCAGGGAAGATGATGAAAGAACCACCACCCGCCAGCGCGTTTAACGCACCCGCAAAAACGCCTGCGGCGAAAAGGATCAAAATGTCCAAAGCTGTACCTGTCGGTTCGAGAAAAATGAAGCTATCAAGCTTTTGCTTCATAGCATCTAACACAAACGTGAGAATAGCTCACTTGATGTTTAATCGTAAATCTACGATAAAAAGAGTCTTGCTGAAACAGGACGCTTATGACCCACGATCAGAAACAACCTATTGAACTTCATTATTGGCCAACCCCAAATGGCTTCAAAATCACAATTTTGCTAGAAGAACTCGGCGTGCCTTACGATGTGAAATACGTCAATATCGGCAAAGGCGATCAGTTTAAACCCGACTTCCTCAAAATCGCGCCAAACAATCGCATGCCAGCCATCGTTGATCCTGAAGGACCAGATGGAAAGCCGATCTCCGTTTTCGAATCAGGTGCCATTTTGATGTATCTGGGCCAAAAGTTTGGCCAGTTTTACCCCACAGATTGGCGCCAGCGTGTGGCCGTGGACGAATGGTTGATGTGGCAGATGGGTGGCTTTGGTCCAATGCTTGGGCAAAACCACCATTTCGGCGTCTATGCGCCAGAAAAGATCCCGTACGCGATCAAGCGCTACGTCGACGAAGCAAATCGCCTCTATGGTGTTTTGGATCGCCGCTTGGAAGGTCGTGATTTTGTCGCTGATGAATATTCGATAGCAGATATGGCGACGATCGGCTGGGCCCTTGGCCACGAACGGCAACAAGTTGACATCAACGAATTCAAAAATGTTGATGCTTGGATCAAGCGCCTATTGGCGCGCCCTGCGGTTCAACGCGGCATCGAGGTCGGCAAAGATGAGCGCGCGCGCATGAACCTTGCCACCGACAAGGATGCGCAAAAGGTGCTGTTTAATCAGCGCTAAATTGAATTCTTGGGTCAGGAGCCGATTCTGACCCAGTCCTCGTGCAGGCAGAAAACGCGCAATACGCAGCCACGCACCCGCAGTTTGCCGTTGGATTTGACTTCTAACGTGCCTTCGTAAAACTTGCCATCTAATGGGTTATAAAGCTCGCCCGGATGCTTGCCGCGCTCGTGATTGCGGCTAACACGCAATAGCGGCATTCCCATGATTGGTCGGCCATTGAGGGCCGGGTCTGGGTTACGAATGTCGCGAAGGCCTGGCTTAGCTGGCTTGGATACAACCCCGCAATAATCTGCACCGCATTTCGAGATAGTGATTTCAGCTTTGTCTTTTGTGAGCCAAACCCCAGTTGGATCAGACGCCATCGCCACGCCCGTGCTCAGCAACAAGGCGATCGCAACACCGCCCTTAGATATCATTTGCTTCAAGTTCTTAAGCGAAACCATCAAAATCCCTTGCGCCACTCAAATAATGAATCACACTCAAAGAGTATATCCACTGACCTTAAACATATCATGAGCATATGATCATGCAGGTCACAAATTGCAACGCCACGAAATAGTTTATTCGAATTTTATGGAAATTTTATGGATCATAGTCGGACGAGGGTGCCGCCGCTCACAGCGCATAACCCTCCCAATTTAAGTCGCATCGCACCAGCCATAAGAACAATAATTGGGTGAATGTGACATTCGATTAAAAAAGAGCTTGCCATCAGCCACTTAGTTTAGGTATTCACGGCCTCGGAGAGGTGGCCGAGTGGTCGAAGGCGCTCCCCTGCTAAGGGAGTAGGCGGTGTAGAGCTGTCTCGAGGGTTCGAATCCCTTCCTCTCCGCCATTCTTAAAGAATACTGCGTATTTTCTTTGGCTTAGGTGGAAAATTGGATAGTCTTTTTGCTGGTTAGCCAAAAAGTATCACGATTTGTTCCCATAGACCTTTCTGAGCGAGCGCGTTTGACAGTCAGAGTTGGCTTGCCGACTCGGTGTAGCGTTGGACTTCCTCGTCAGTTTTGGAGCCAGTAATCGCATTGACCTCAGAACGGAAGGCACCAGCCTCAGCACGCCGACGAGCCGCGATATTGCGCAGGCCGTCTGCCGACCGATTGGAAATACCTGTAGTGCGAACCGCTTCCTGAAACCAGTTGCCGTAATTGGTTTTCCGTGTGCCGTTTCAATAAATGTACGGTACCAATGATTGAACGCCTCAATGCTAACGAGCAACTGTAAGGGCACTAGCAGGTCTAAATTTGAAACTGTCTTTTGCTGGACAACTGACATCGTCCTATTTACCAGATGGAGGCGCTCGCGCGCCTTCCTTGATCGGTTATTGGACTATCTCAAATATCTCAAGTGAGATAAAAGACTTGCGTAGGCGCGTAACCCGCTTCGAGAAAACTGCAGTCAACCTCCAGAACATGAATTACTTGTTCCCAACCAGATGTCGGTTCAATTGAATCCAAACCCTAGTTCATTGTTTGGTTGTGTTCGGACTTTCCGACGACTTCTTTCAATTCGCTGTAAACGACTTTGCCCATTGCGTTTTTTGGAATCGATTCAGTCACCAAAACAGACTTTGGTTTCTTAAACCCCGCGATTTGCCCGTCTAAGGATTTAAGGAATTTTTCTGAATTGAAGTTGTCTTGTGCAATCACAACAGCAACGGGAACTTCCCCCCAGCGCGGGTCGGATTGACCAACAACCGCCACTTCTTCAACGCCGGGTTGTCGCGACAAAATGCGCTCGATTTCGGCAGGGTAAATGTTCTCGCCGCCTGAAATTATAATGTTCTTAGAGCGGTCACAGAACCAGTAGAAACCATTTCTGTCTTTTGAAGCTATGTCCCCGGTTTTGAACCATCCGTCCGCAAAGGCGTCGTCAGTTGCGGTGGGGTTGTCCCAATATCCGATGAAGCAATTTGGTGCCCTAACAAAAATTTCGCCGGGCTCGCCCAATGCGACATCTTGGCCGTCGGCAACGAGTCGAATTTCCGTATTCAGTCCGGCATGGCCAATAGATCCAACGCTATCATGCGCTTCGGATCGTTTCTGGTAGATTGTAACTGGTCCGGTCTCGGTCGCCCCATAGATTTGTATTACTGGAACCCCTTTTTTGTGGACAGCGTCGATTAACTCGGTCGGAACATCTGTCGATCCCAATGCCATGGACTTCAGGGAAGAAATATCAAGTTCTGACCACTCTTCCATGGACATCAGCGCGCGCAAGATAGTGGGCACCAGAGTAATAGACGTGATCTTGGCACTCGTTACACCATGAACAAACATCTCGGGTAAGAATTGTTCCGCAAGGGTCACCGTGCCTCCGACATAGAGGGTGGGGAGGGTCTGTATATTGATTCCACCGACGTGAAACAGAGGCAGGAAGTTCAGGATATGGTCCTCTGAATTTAGTTCAAAGGCATCAATGCTTGCAAAGGCGTTTGCCCAAACTGAAGCCTGCGTGTGTACGGCGCCTTTTGGCCTACCCGTGGTGCCAGATGTAAACACTATCAAGAATGGGTCATCGATTTTGGCAGTTCCCAAATTCGGTGGCTCCGCGTTTTGCTCGCGCAATTGCCGAAGCGAAAGGGAGCCGTCAAGCGCGGACTTTCCCGTTGATATCATTTGAACGCTTTCTTGTTCGCCAAGGACATCGGGTGCAAATTTCGCGAAATGATCATCGACAAAAAGTGCTCGGATTGCCGCATTGCCAGTAATGTAATTGAGCTCGCGAGGCGCGAGGCGCCAATTTAGCGGCACAAATATGAGACCTAGTGCCGCCGCGGCGAATAACAGGATCAGTTCTTCGTCACTGTTTTTCCCATAAAAGGCGATGCGATCACCGCGAAGCAAGCCGAGTTTGTGCTGCAGTACCGCAGCTGTGTTGTCTACTGCGCGCAACAGTTGAGAATAGTTGTATCGAATATGGCCATCGCCAAGAAAGTTAAGGGCTGTCTTGTTTGGTGATTTGGCTGCGTTTTCGCGCAGCCAATGGTCGATGGTGCTGTCTGTCGATCGATCAATCATCAGTTTCGCCATCTTCGTAAAGAGTACCCTTGCCCAGTTTGTCCATGCACAGCTCGGCCGTCCATGGCAACATCAATGAACCGCAACGGCTATCACGATAAAGCCGCTCCAATGGCAAGCTGCGCAGCATGGACTGACCACCACATGTGCGGATAGCGAGTTGAGCGATCTCGTTGGCGTTTTCCATTACGGTGTATTGAGCGGTCCATGCGCGCAAAATGGCGTCTTTTGACGGTTCGGGGCGAGCCTCCGAGATTGATTGGAACCATAGCGCTTTGGTCTGTTCAAGCATCAGCCGCATTTGAGCAACCGCTAACTGCTTGGTTGGGAACATACGACGTTTTACAGGAGGCATGCCTTCAATTTCACCGCGCAAGTATTTAACGGTAAAGTCATATGCAGCTTGCGCAATACCCATATAGGAAGGTGTTAGGGTCATAAACATGTGAGGCCATTTTTGAGCGGCAGAGAAGTAAATACCGCGTGGCATGAGTTGCTCTTCAAATGGCACAAACACATCTTTGAAGATGAGCGTACGCGACACCGTTCCACGCATGCCTAGAGGGTCCCAGTCGCCAACAACGCTGACGCCTTCCGCATCATTGGGTACAGCAATATACATGGTGTGGCGTCGAGAAGGTTCCTCATCCGGCGTTTGAATTTCGGAACATAGCGCACCATAATAATCAGCGTGACCGGACAACGATGCAAAGATCTTTTTGCCATTGATGATCCATCCTTTTTCGGTGCGTAATGCGGTTGTGCCAAAAGCCTTAAAGCCTGCAGCGGCTGCACCCCCTTCTGAGAAAGGCTGCGCGTAAATGGCACCTTCGTTGAGAATTCTGGCATAGTGGTGTTTACGGTAAGACTCGTGCTCGGCGCGCAGCTCGTCTTCCATTGGTAATTGGTCAGCTAGGAAGCCTGTCCACAAACATGAGCTGACATGCATGTTAAATGTTAGGGCAGTTGCCCCGCAATATCGCCCGATTTCCGCAGCAGTGAGCATGTAGGTTTTGAAGTCAGCACCACATCCGCCAAACTGTTCTGGAATACAAACACCGAGCAAGCCAGCGTCACGCAAATCAACATAGTTTTCTGTTGGAAAGATCGCCTCGCGGTCATATTTCTCTGCCCGTGCAGCGAATTTGCTTTCACCTAATTCTCGCGCACGTGTTGTCAGGTCAACCTGCTTTTCTGTTAGATTCCAATCCGTTGGATTGAACATGGCGATATCTTTATTGGTCATTTTTCCCTCCCAAGTTCAAAAATTCGCGTATGATGTCGTTCGTTTTTCGACCTGCCTCCAAATTGATCAGGTGGCCTGCGCCATCAATCAAACGGTATGTAGCGTTTGGCATCTTTTCGGCCATTTTCTGCATGGTTTTCGCCGGTGCGTTTTTGTCAAATTCGCCTGCGATCAACAAAGTCTCGTGATCAACGTTGCAGATGTCGTCGCGCCTGTTAAAAGTCACGAGGCAGGAAATGATCTCTCGGTAAGTATCAAGTGGAACTTCACTCATCGATTGAATCGCAGCTTCCGTATCAATCGGCGAGGCAATTGGGCCGACAATTTCAGGCACAAAGTCTTTTGCCAATTCTGCCATTGTTTTGCCCGTATCAAGCGGAGCAAGGCGAGCCTTTAAAAAGGCTTGCTTAAAACTGTCGTCTTTGCCGCCGAAAGCGGGGGTCGTTCCGACCAAAATGAGACGGTCAACGCGTTCTGGAAACCGAATGGCGAAATCCATCGCAACCATTCCGCCGATTGATTGACCCAAAAGAACTGCCTGGTCTATTTCCAAAGCATCTAAAAAGTCGCGAACTTTATATGCGATGGCCTCAAAAGTTGTGGGCCTAATCAGTTTGGAGCCTGCGTAACCGGGTAGATTCACCGCGATAACACGTGTTTCAGCGGATAACTTATCTAATTGATGGCGAAAACTATTCGTGTTGCCGCCAATGCCATGAAGGCAGACGATGGGCACATCACCGCTGCCGCGATCCTCATACGTTAGCTCTTCAGTTTCAAACATCAGCACACGAGCTCCCCATTTGTGACGACATCTTTCCCATCAAGTGAAATAGTGCATCCCATCATGGGAAGGTCGAAATGGCCTTGTGTGAATCGGTCCGCAAATTCGTTTGCACCTGTGGAGTAGAGGAAGTTTCCAGCCACGGCTCTCAGTTCGGTACAGTTGCAATCGCGTTTGTCATACATAGTCAGCGCCTCATAGCGCGCGCCCTTATGTAGACCCCACCCCACATGGCTCGTGGCATAGGCCTCTCGATCACCAAAGTCAGCAAGATATTTTCGCATGAGCTTCGCGTCGACACCGTCACCCTCGACGCTGACGACATAGTCATCTTCCAAAACAAAGGTCACGGCGCTTTCAAAATATCTTTTAAATGTGAGGTTCATGTCGCCAGGCTGGAAAACAAGGCGTCCGTTTGTTGTACCTTTGGCGGGGAACGATACGACAATGCCACCCGGCCAATGCGCGAGGGTGCCCGGCCTATCTGTCCAACCCCAAACGCCTACCGTTGAGGCATTTTGCATATTGACGACAAGATCCGTTCCAGCGTCACTTAAAACACGCATTTCATTGGCTTGCCGACATTGCTTTGCAGCTTCTTTTACACTTTCCTTCAACTCGGGAAATGGCTTGCACCGTTCCAAAGCATCAGGGTGTTCGTTTGAGATGTTTAATATTCGCGCGCCACTTTTGAGAATTTGCGCGGTCTGCTTTGCGTGCATTAATCCTTCGACAGTCAGGTCGATTATGAAATCGACTTCGCAAAGGGCATTAGTCGCTTTCGGTTGTGTGTCTAACGCTAGGCAGGCGCCGGAAGATCTAATAATTGGCAGGTCTTGGGTGGGGGGAGTTGGAACCTTAACGTGATAAAACTGCACACCAAGCCTAGACAAAGCCAATTCTGCAAGATGGACGTTGACAGCGCGACTTTGGCTTTCAGAAAGAATGATCGCCGTTTCGTTTTTAGTTACTTTGCACAGGTCGATTGTTTCTAAAAAACTATCGATCCATTTGGATTCGATTCTTTCCACAAGCACGTAATTTCCTCCGAATTGGACTGGCCAGAAAAAATTGGTCAGGCAAATATTGATTGCTTTATATATGAAAATAAAATATATGAAAAGTAATTATTTTAATTCTAAAGGAGTGGTCGTGATATGGAAGAGGCTGTTAAGTTGCGAAATGCGCTGGGTAAATTTGCAACTGGCGTTGCGGTGGTAACAACTGTCGACGAGCATGACGGACTGGTTGGAATAACAGTTAATTCCTTTTCTAGTGTTTCGTTGGACCCGCCTTTGGTGCTTTGGTCGCTTGTAAACCGATCAACTAATCTTGAGACCTTTAAGAGCGCCGATTTCTTCGCAATAAACATTCTTGCGAGCGATCAACAGGCAATCAGTAACCAGTTTGCTCGACCAGTCTCCGATCGATTTGCAAATGTCAATTTCCGAAGTGGCCATGGCGGAGTGCCTGTGCTTGAAAACACGATTGCCAGTTTTGAATGTCGCAACAGTCACGCTGTTGAGGGCGGCGATCACACTGTCTTCTTTGGCGAGGTGGTCGACTATTCCATGGCAGATCGCGATCCGCTTCTGTTCTTTTCTGGCAAATATGGAACCGCGTCTCATGCAGCAAGCTGAATTTAAAAATCCTATGAACGAAGTAGGCAGTTCATTCACAAGAAATTACCTGTTGTTCCTGCTGGCCCATGCAAGTGCCGCTGCGAGTAGCGAGTTTCATGCATTTTTGGCGCAACAGGGAGTGAGTGTTCCTGAGTGGCGAATTTTGGCTAGTCTATATCCTCGAAAGCAAATGCGTGTTGGCCAATTGGCCAAGGAGTGCTTGCAAAAGCAACCAACATTAACGCGCATTCTTGATCGTATGGAGTCAGACGAGTTGGTTTCGCGTGAATT
>CAJXLH010000109.1 GCA_913055925.1 uncultured Maritalea sp.
TCAAACTCGCCGTAAATCTCTTTTTCGACGCCTTCAAAGTTGTAGTCTTTACTGCGCTTAGAGAACTCGCCACCAAGAATTTCTTCCCAGTTTGGACCCCAGTTGATTTTCTCCATGCGCTCACCAGAGATCAGTGATCTTGGGCGTGCCGTTGGGAAAGCCTCAACTTCCTTCGCGGTTTGCAAGTGACCATAATCGAAATCAAACGGCTCATAATAGTCGTCGATTTCCGGCAGGTCGGGGTTGGCGAAAAGCTTCGCCAACACACGCCATTTGGCACCCATTTTAGGGGTGATTTTGCCGTTTGAATTGCGGGTCCAACCGCCATTCCAGCGCTTTTGGTTTTCCCAATCTTTCGGGTAGCCAACGCCAGGCTTGGTTTCCACGTTGTTGAACCAGGCATATTCAACGCCTTCACGGTTCGTCCAAACGTTTTTACAAGTGACAGAGCAGGTGTGGCAGCCGATACATTTATCGAGGTTCAACACCATGCCGATTTGTGCACGAATACGCATTATTTCGCCTCCTGCTTTCCTTTGTATGGGCCTTCAAGCCACTCCACTTTGTCCATCTTTCTGACCACAACGAACTCATCTCGGTTTGCACCGACTGTGCCGTAATAGTTGAAGCCGTAGGACTGCTGAACGTAACCACCAATCATGTGTGTTGGTTTGGTAACTGCACGAGTGACCGAGTTGTGAATACCGCCACGAAGGCCGGTTGTTTCAGCGCCCGGTGTGTTCACAATTTTTTCCTGCGCGTGATACATGAAAACAGTGCCTTCTTTCATGCGCTGGGAGACAACAACGCGAGCTGTAAGCGCGCCGTTGACGTTGTAAACTTCAACCCAATCATTGTCCTCAAGGTCAGCTTTTTTCGCATCAACCTCTGAGATCCAAACAACTGGACCACCACGGTTCAAAGTGAGCATCAGCAAGTTGTCAGAATAGGTGGAGTGGATACCCCACTTCTGGTGCGGTGTGATGAAGTTCAACACCACTTGCTTGTTGCCATTTGAGCGCTGCTCTAGCTCTGGACGAATTGTTTTCAAATCCACCGGTGGACGATAGACGCAGAAGGCTTCGCCAAATGCGCGCATCCACAAGTGATCTTGATAAAGCTGCTGACGACCAGAAAGCGTACGCCAAGGAATGAGCTCGTGCACGTTGGTGTAACCAGCGTTGTAGCAAACATGCTCGCTCTCAAGACCAGACCAAGTTGGAGATGAAATGATCTTTCTTGGTTGCGCAACAGTGTCCCGGAACCGGATCTTTTCTTCTTCCTTTGGCAAGGCAAGATGCTTGTGATCACGACCTGTGATGTTGCCAAGTGCATCCCATGCTTTCACCGCAACTTCACCGTTGGTTTCAGGCGCGAGGCTCAAGATCACTTCAGTTGCATCAATCGCACTGTCGATCTTTGCCATGCCTTTTGAAACACCCTCTTCAAGCACCACGCCGTTTAGCTCTTTCAAAAGTTCAACTTCGTGCTCGGTGTTCCAAGCAATGCCCTTACCGCCGTTGCCCGCTTTTTCCATCAACGGACCAAGCGCTGTGAAGCGTTTGTAAAGGTTCGGATAGTCCCGTTCCACCGCGATGATGTTCGGCATAGTTTTGTTCGGAATGGCGTCGATTTCGCCCTTCTTCCATTCTTTCACATCAAGCGCTTGCGCGATTTCCGCAGGCGTATCGTGAAGGATCGGCAGAGTGACAATATCTGTTTCCTTACCCAAAACCTCTGGTGCAACTTCTGAGAACTTCTTGGCGAGGCCTTTAAAGATTTCCCAGTCAGACTTTGCTTCCCATGCCGGGTCTGTTGCCGTGGACAATGGGTGGATGAATGGGTGCATATCTGAAGTGTTCAAATCGTCCTTTTCATACCAAGTTGCTGTTGGCAAAACGATGTCGGAATAAACGCAAGTTGTGCTCATCCGGAAATCGAGAGTGACCAACAAGTCCAATTTGCCCTGTGGCGCTTCGTCGTGCCATTTCGCTTCGGTTGAACGTGCACGGCCTTCTTCGCCAAGGTCTTTGCCCATCACACCATGTGATGTACCGAGCAAATGCTTGAGGAAATATTCGTGACCTTTGCCTGATGAACCCAAAAGGTTTGAGCGCCATACAAAGAGGTTACGTGGCCAGTTCGCGGGATCATCAGGATCCTCACAAGACATTTCCATTTCGCCAGACTTGAGTTTTTCAACCACATAGTCTTTCGGATCCATGCCTGCTTCTTTCGCGTCAGCAGCAATGGTGAGTGGGTTTGTCTTCAATTGTGGCGCAGATGGCAACCAGCCCATCCGTTCAGCACGGATGTTGTAGTCGATCATTGTGCCATCCCACGGTCCATCTGGAGCCGTTGGCGACAAAATCTCGTCCACAGTCACTGTCTCATAGCGCCACTGATCTGTGTGCGCGTACCAGAAGCTTGTTGAGTTCATATGGCGTGGTGGACGAGACCAGTCCAAACCAAATGCCAATGGCTGCCAACCAGTTTGCGGACGTAGTTTTTCTTGTCCAACATAGTGGCTCCAGCCACCGCCTGATTGACCCACACAACCGCACATCACAAGCAAGTTGATGATGCCACGATAGTTCATGTCCATGTGGTACCAATGGTTCAAACCGGCGCCGAGAATGACCATTGAGCGGCCATTTGTTTTCTCTGCGTTGTCTGCAAACTCACGAGCTGTTGTGATGATGTGCTCTTTCGGCACACCTGTGATTTGCTCGGCCCATGCTGGTGTATATGGCACATTGTCGTCAAAGCTTTTGGCAACGTTTTCGCCACCCAAGCCGCGATCAAGACCATAGTTTGCCACGAACAAATCAAAGACCGTTGCAACCAGCGCATCGCCTTCAGCAAGCTTGACCTTTTTAGCTGGCACTGAGCGATAAAGAACGCTCTCGTGATCCGTGCCTTTAAAGTGGTCGTGCTCTTTGTTGCCGAAATATGGGAACGCCACGTCCGCAACAACGTCATGCTCGCCATCGAGCACGAAGCTCATATCAAGCTCGACGTCTTTGCCAGCGCTGTCTTTAGCTTCCAAGTTCCACTGTTGGCTATCATCCCAACGGAAACCGGCTGAGCCTTGCGGCACAACGATTTTCTTGGTTTTGCCATCAACAGCAACTGTCTTCCACTCAGCGTTTTTGTCTTGGCCAAGCGCATCTTTAAAGTCAGATGCGCGAAGCATACGCTCAGGCACATATTTGCCGTCTTTTTCGACCAAACGAACAAGCATTGGCATGTCTGTATAGCGACGACAGTAGTCTTCGAAATACTCGGCTTGGCGATCCAAGTGGAACTCACGCAAAATAACGTGGCCCATCGCCATCGCGAGCGCGGCGTCGGTACCCTGTTTCGGGTGCAACCATAGATCCGCAAATTTTGAAGCTTCTGAATAGTCAGGTGAAACCACAACAGACTTCGTGCCTTTGTAGCGAACCTCAGTATAGAAGTGCGCATCTGGCGTGCGGGTCTGTGGAACGTTTGAACCCCAAAGCATCAAGAAACCAGCATTGTACCAGTCCGCACTTTCAGGAACGTCTGTTTGCTCACCCCAAGTCATTGGTGAAGCAGGTGGTAGATCGCAATACCAATCATAGAACGACATACATGTGCCGCCCATCAAAGAAAGATAGCGAGAGCCTGCTGCGTAAGACACCATGGACATCGCAGGGATCGGGGAGAAACCGATGATCCGGTCAGGGCCGTAGGTTTTCGCCGTGTAGGCGTTTGCCGCCGCGATGATTTCGTTCACTTCTTCCCATGAAGAGCGAACAAACCCGCCGTGACCACGCACTTCTTGATAAGACTTACGTGCTTCTTCGTTTTGCTGGATATATTCCCAAGCGGCAACTGGCTCGCGCAGCACACGTGCTTCGCGCCACAGTTTAACCAAACGAGAACGGATAAGCGGGTGCTTAACGCGGTTTGCTGAATACATGTACCAAGAATAGCTGGCACCACGGGCGCAACCGCGCGGTTCGTGGTTTGGCAATTCTGGACGGGTGCGCGGATAGTCGGTTTGCTGGGTCTCCCAGGTAACAATCCCACCCTTCACATAAATCTTCCAGGAGCATGACCCTGTGCAGTTTACGCCGTGTGTTGAGCGGACAATTTTATCGTGTTGCCAACGCTTGCGGTAGGCATCTTCCCAACCGCGATTTTCAGTAGTCGTCACACCATGGCCGTTAGAGAACTTCTCTTTGGGCGCTAGGAAATTGAGACGATCAAGTAAATTACTCATTTATCATTCCCCCTTGGAAAAGGTATGTGCGGGGGGAACCTGCCGTGTCTCCCCGCACATTGATGCAAACGCTTAAGGATTCTGCACGTAAGCGTTTTTGCGGAGATAGAACCACCAGTTAATCGCAATACAGACCGCATAAAAGGCTGCAAAACCGTAGAGCGCATATTCAGGGTGACCAGCACCAAGTTGCTCACCGAACACCTTCGGCACAATGAATGCGCCATATGCCCCAATCGCAGCTGTCCAACCCAAAGCTGGGCCAGCTTGTTCTTTGTTGAACACCATCGCGATTGTGCGGAATGTTGAACCGTTGCCGATGCCTGTTGCAGCGAACAAGACCAAGAACAAGCCAAGGAATGGCCAGAAATACTGTTCTGGTGTGGCTGATGTGTAAGCTTGCTGGATGAAGAACGCCACACCCAATGCGCTCGCGACCATTACAACAGAGATGATCTGTGTAACTTTCGCGCCACCCATTTTGTCAGCCCACATGCCACCCAATGGGCGGATCAATGCGCCGATAAATGGTCCCATCCAAGCAAACATCAATGCTGATGGGCCGTTCGGGTTCACTGTATCGTGTGTCAAAACACCGTCGACCATCACGTGTTGGAAGCCGAACACCACTTTAATGGTAAGCGGAAGCGCCGCTGAGAAACCAATGAACGAACCAAATGTCATGGTGTATATGATGGTCATCGCCCATGTGTGTTTGTCGTTAAAGATCTTGTATTGGCGATTGAGGTTTTGACCTACTGCACCGGGGATAAACTTCAAACCAAGCACTGTGAGGACAATAACAATTGGCAACACGATCCATTTTGAAAGGCCGATTCCAGAAGTAATCATACCGCCTTCAACAGTCGGCAACATCAACCAAACACCAAATGCTGAGGTTGCGAAACCGATAGCCAACATGCCGGTAATAATGCCGGCTGAACCAAAGAAATTCGGGATCTTTGGTGATACATGCTCGTCGCGAATATTATTCATGAACATGAAGCCAAGAACGACAAGCGGGATCAAGAAGACGACCCAGATCAAGCCAGCGTTGTGAATGTAAGTTTCTGTTCCAGCTGGAATTTTGCCGATCAATGTGCCTGAAGTGTTGACCAATGTGCGGCTTTCACCGCCAAACAAACCCATTGTCATCGCCAATGGGATGAGGATTTGCATGGTGGTCACACCAAAGTTGCCCAAACCAGCATTCATGCCCAGAGCATAGCCTTGGATTTTCTTCGGATAGAAGAATGAGATGTTTGACATTGATGAAGAGAAGTTACCGCCACCAATACCAGACAAGAACGCCAACATTTGGAAGTACCAAAGTGGTGTACCTGGGTCTTGCAAGGCGAAACCAGCACCCAATGCTGGGATGATCAACAAGGCAGTGGTAAACACGATTGTGTTTTTGCCGCCGGCGATCCGGATGAAGAATGTTGATGGAATACGAAGCGTCGCGCCTGTTAGGCCAGCGATGGCGCCAAGTGTGAAGAGTTCAGATGCAGCGAACCCAAAATCAAGGTTCACCATTTGCACGGTGATGATGCCCCAATAAAGCCAAACCGCAAAGCCGCACAAAAGCGACGGGATTGAGATCCACAAGTTGCGAGTTGCGATGGTTTTCCCTGTGGCGTTCCACTGGGCTTCATCGTCCGGGTTCCAATCGCGAAGGTCTTTGCCCACGATATTTCTCCTTCAGTGTTGAGAAACACCCCCCAAAGGTGTCTCATTGGACGGGTCGGCACGTTGGCCGACCCATCAGTTCGTTAGTTGCCAGCAGCCATTTCAGCAGCGCGCTTCTCGGCAACCGCCTCAATGGCAGCTTCCAATTCAGCGTTTGCTTTGTCGGCTTTGGCTTTGATTGTTTCGATGTTCGCCGCAGCGAAGTTGGCACGCTCTTCATCCTCTTGCTTTGTTGAGAAGCGAACGAAGAAGGCGAGGAATGATGCGATTGTCACCACAACGCCCATGATGAAGAAGGCTTGTGACCAGTCGATTGAGCCTTTGAACAAGAAGCCCGCTAGCACCGCACCTGCGTTACCACCTGCGCCCACAACACCCGCAACAGCACCAAGTGCTTTTTTGTTGATGAATGGAACAACGGAGTAAGTCGCGCCTTCAGCCATTTGAGTGAACAATGAGAAGACGATCAATGTTGGCAATGCCAAGAATAGAACGTGCATCTGTGAAAAGAGCATCAATGCAAGACCTTCACAGAACAAGCAGATGAACAACCAGAACGCGCGACCTTTAAGGCCCCAAAGAGCACCATAGTTGTCGCCAAAGATGCCGCCCAATGTACGGGCGAAGATGTTCATCAAGCCAAATGACGCGGCAACGAGACCAGCTGTGACTAGGTTCAATTCGAAATAGTCGGCGAAATAGAGCGCTGCGACGTTGTTCACAGTCAACTCGATGCCGAAACAAGCGCCATAGATGACAAACAAGATCCAAACGCGGCTGTCTTTCAGCGCTTCAAAATAGTTGCCAGTGACCTTTTGCTTTGCAGGCATTTTGCCTTGTGCGCGGAGGTCTTTGAAGTTTCCGTCTGGCGCATCTTGTGTCCAGAAGAAATAAGCAATGCCTGTGAAGAAGATTGCAGCACCAACTACAACCATAGACAAGCGCCAACCAACAGCTTCTGAAAAACCTAAGCCGATAACGAAGATTGAGAAGATCAACGGCATCGCGAACTGTGTGACACCACCACCCAAGTTACCCCAGCCCGCTGAAGTCGCATTGGCCTGGCCAACAACGTTCGGCGCGAACATGACCGATGTATGGTACTGAGTGATCACAAATGATGCGCCGATGGCACCAATCATCAATCGGAAAATCAAAAAGGATGTGAAGTCTTGTGCAAGACCGATGCCCATCACCGGAAACGCGCCGAGCATCAACAACCCTGTGTAAGTCAACCGTGGTCCGAGCCGATCACAGAGCCAGCCGATCAACAATCGCGCGAAGATGGTAACGGATACCGACGCGATGATGATCCAACCCACTTGATCCTTTGTTAGACCAAGCTCGTCGCGAACAACCACCATCAATGGTGCGATGCCGAACCAAGCAAAGAAACACAGGAAGAACGAAAACCACGCCATGTGGAATGTTCTGATTTGCACCATGGTAACTTTGAAGAAATTACCCCAGAGGCTTGTGGCCTTATTCTGCAGTTCCATTTGAGAGCCCCCTTTAAAACTACACTTTGCAAACATCAAAACCGCGACTTGCGATTTCGTTGCAGCAAACAAGTGATAAAACGGGGGGCGCCAGCTTGACTTAGATCAAGAACTGCAGCTTTCGTTACAAAACAAGACCCGACATAAAATTACGCAGGTTGATAAGAAACAAATGCTTGGCACGACGATTACTATTGCAAGCGTTCGACAAAAATGCTCAAAATGTTTCTTGATAATTGTCAATCCCAGGAAGGTGTATGCGACCGGAAGATAGAGAACAGATTCGTCGGCTCAATATATTTGAAGGCATGGATGACGAGAATTTCGACGAACTCATTCGCGCTTCGTATTTGCAGACATTTCCGGCGCAAATGGAGTTGATAACCGAAGGTGAGCCAGCCGATTTTCTGCACATTGTTATTGAAGGCTGCGTTGAATTGTTCGCGCAAGCCAATGGCCGAGAAAGCACCATGGCCATGGTCTACCCGGTCAATTCATTCATTCTCGCTGCAATTTTGAAAGATGCCGTATACCTAATGTCGGCACGCACTAACAAAAAATCGCGGGTCCTGATGATCCCCGCCATCAATGTGCGGCGCATATTCGATACTGACCCTGCTTTTTCCAAAGCTATGGTGGTGGAGCTGTCCAACTGCTATCGCAGCGTTGTTAAGGACCACAAAAACATCAAGCTGCGTACATCGGTTGAACGGCTTGCCAATCGTTTGTTGCGTTACCGAATTGCACAACAAACGGACGACATCACGCTGCCTTATGACAAAAAGCTGTTGGCTTCGAACCTTGGCATGACGCCGGAAAATCTATCGCGCGCTTTCAATACGCTTAAGCCATATGGGGTACGCGTTGATGGCAACAAGATTTCGATCACAGACGTTGACGAACTTGCCAATTTTGCGAAACCTACGCCTCTTATTGACGACCAGTCGGTTTAAAGGAAAAACGCCATGAGAAAGTTCGA
>CAJXLH010000110.1 GCA_913055925.1 uncultured Maritalea sp.
GCCGCGGAAACCATGCGCGAATTGGATAGTGTTTATCGTCCCGAGTTTTTGAACCGCTTTAACGGCCGTGAAAATATCGTTTGCTTCAACCGTCTTGAATTGCCAGTCATCGAGATGATTGCAAAACGTGAGCTGCAAAAGATCAATTCTCGGATATCATCACAAAAGGCGGGATTGTCGGTCTCCATGGATGATCAGGCAATCGCTGATCTTTGTAAGGACAAGTACCAGCCAGAGCGCGGCGCGCGCGGTATTCCAGGATATTTTGTTTCACGGATCTATCCAATCGTTGCCAAAACGATATTGGAAACACCAGAAGCGCAAGGTACGTTGGAAATTACTTACCGCGAAGGTGATGGTGATGTTTCAATTCAAATGAAAGCACAAGAGGCGGCTTAATGGCTGATGAAAAGCCGACATCAGCCGAAGAATTGCGCGCCCGCGCTGAGCGGGCTCAGGCTCATCTCGATAAGGCACGGGGCGCCAAGCCTGAAAGGGGTGAAGATCAGCAAAAAGAAGATTTGGGAATGGTCGCCAATTTTCTGGCCAAGTTCAGAAACCTAGGTAATTTGCCAATACTACGGTTTTCGCGCCCAATTTTTCACTTCTTGGGTCCAAAATACGTATGGGCCTTTAACAAACTCACGACCAAGAAAGACGGCAGTTCGACGCTTTCTAGGCAGGCATTTGCATTCGCCGGTTTAACGCTCGGTTCGTTGGTTGCGCTGTGGTTTATTGTTTTCAGTTTGATCCCAAATACATTCCGCTTGGCGTATGATGCAGTGGTCATCAATACCTTTGCATATGAGGACGTGCTGGTGTTCGGCAAACCAGACTGGGTGGAAGGCGAGCCAGGTGTATTGAGCGTATTCGCGTGCCGAAAATATCCGTGCGAAGGTCAGTCAGATTCCATTGAATTTCGAATGCGCGATAGCTTCTATCTTGATGTGGTACGCACGCTAACGCGATTAGAGCCTCACGACCCAGGCGAGCTTGCAGGTGCTTTTTTGTCCGAGGAAAATGCATGTCGTTTCAAAGCTTATGGCGTGCGTGTCAAATATTTAGGTTTTTACCCAAGCTTGATTGAAGCCACCTGCCGCCCAATCAATGGCGAAAACGCCAAATCGGCGCTTCAAGAGATGGCTGTTGGGTCAGGGGAATAACATTTCCACGTATTTGCATGTGCATAAAAATGCGCATATGATATGCATAGAAGAAAGGCGTCGTCATGGCCAATGCACATCGCAAACCCACCAATGTAACCATCGCTTCGAGCTTGTTAGCGGAAGCAAAAACGTTGGACGTCAACTTATCTCGGGCAGCTGAAGCCGGCATTGCCAGTGCTGTGGCGGCCGAAAAGGCGCGGCTGTGGCAGGAAGAGAATGCAGATGCGCTTGCAAGCTCAAATGACTTTGTAGCCAAAAGTGGTCTACCGCTTGCAAAACATCGCCAATTCTAATGGCGCAATATGATGTCTATCTCGGTGATAACGGCGCGCTATGGTTGGATGTTCAATCTGACTTGATTAGCGATCTCAATACGCGGATTATCGTGCCATTGTTGCCTGAAGTCGCTGCACCGAAACCTGCAAAACGCCTAAACCCCGTGTTTGCAATTGATGGCAAATCCTACATTTGCGCGCCACAATTTTTGGCAGCTGTTCCAACGACCCAAATTGGCGCACCGGTTCATAATTTAAGCGCGGCAAGTGATCAAATCACCGCCGCGCTCGATATGGTCTTTCATGGGTTCTAAGGTTGTGGAGCCACTAATTAAGTGAGGCGACATCTCCTAGTTCAAGTGCACCCATGAACTTTACAACATAAGCAACATCGCCTGCCGATTGCAAAAGGGTACATTGCACTTCGACATTGCCGTCAGGACCATTGTCAAAGGTTTGGCAAGTGCCCAAATCATAATCTTGCGCATAAATGCCTTCTGGCAGAATGGTCAAGATATCGATTGGACGCACAAAGTGATCTGCAGGTGCTTGAATGTTGGTCACACGAACCGGCTTTAGCGGTAAAATGCCAGGCAAGGTGATTACCGGTGTCGGCGGTGGAGTGTATTCCCCGCTTTGGAATGCGAATGGGTCAAAATCGGTTTTGCCCAAATCGTCCTCAATGTTCGTGTCGGTTCCCGTTTCCAAATAGCTTGTTGGTGCAGTAATGCCGTTCAATGCGACAGCGACATCCGCTGCGTCTGCTGAACCGAACCAATTGCCTTCCACATTCATATCGCCTGTGCCTTCATTGTTGATGGCAAACTGACCATTCTTGAAGGTGTCTTTGGGACCTGGAATATAGTTTTGGTGCACCAAGATGTTGTTTGTGCCGATGTTCGGACCGGTTCCCGCATTTTGGTAATAGGACGGCGTGAAGACGCGAATGCCGTCTTGGCCATTTGTGATGATGTAGTTTTGGAAGAGCTCAACGGCTGAACTCACATCACCGAGGAACCCAATACCAGCTAGCGAACCATTGCCGACAAAGTTGTTGTGGATCTTTTGAACCGCTGTACTTGCGATTTCACCAAACTCAATGCCGATATAATTGTCTGCGATCACATTTCGGCTGATTGTCACCCGTGCATCATCAGCAATGGTGTCATAAAATGCGATGCCTGAGCCTTCAACGCCATGAACCTTTCCCACGATCGTAAGGTTTGCGAGTTCGGCAGGGTCGGAGCCATTATATGTGTCACCGTTTTGTGTTTGCGCCCCATTTCGATCAATTTCGACATGGGTATTTCCTGCCAGCGCTTTCGATGTTGAACTGAAAAATGCAATCCCGTTGCTTCCGCCTTTAATGTCCAAATTGTCAGCAATTTGGATCAACGAGTCTGTGACAGTTTCGTTGAACTGAATGCCATCACTAAACTTGCCTTCGATGAGACGATTCTTTTTGATCTCAACTGAAGCACTTTCAACGGAGGTATCAAATTCGATGCCTTCTTCTTCACCGATGATTTCTCTGTTCGCAGAAACTAAAATTTTGGCGTTGCCGGAGATGTCATCATCAAATTCAATGCCTGAGCCTTGATCGCCATATATCAATTCGTTTTGGCTAACCGTAAAGCTTCCGCCTTTGATTTTTTCGATGTTCATGCCGTCATCGCCACCACCAATAGCGGTGTTCTCAGCAATTTCGACATTAGCGTTGTCCAACGTACCTTCGAAGTAAATGCCATCGAAAAAACCACCGATACCAAGGTTCTTTTTGATTTCGACAGAAGCGTTTTTGATGGTTTCTTCGAAGTGAATACCATCGATGCCGCCGCCAATTGCGAAGTTGCCCTTTATGGCGAACGTGCCGTTTTCGAGCTCGTCAACTGCGATGCCGCGTTCAAAACCGGCTAAAACGTTGGCCTCTTCAACGGTGTCGCCACCGATAAGAACGCTTGCATTGGTCAGCTTGTCTGTGAATACAAGTGCGTCTTCGTCAACATCATAAACGAGATTGCCTTGTATCGTTGCGGAATTTAGGCCACCGAGTTGAATGCCATCGTCGCCAGCATCCGTAATTTCAAGATGTTTGATTTCAAAGTTGGCGTCACCATCGGTGTCGTCAAGATCGATCGCATCTTCTAAGAAATCTGATAGCTCTGCACGATCGGTTGCTGAATTGCCGCGAATAGAAACGTCAATTGTTGCGCTGTTGCCATCGCCTATGTCGCCCTGCGATACAACGCCTTCATCCAAATCCTGCATATCAACATTTACAATGTTGATGCCGGTTAGGTTGGGGGAGGCCGTACCATCCAGGAGCACACCAATTTCGCCAACAGTGTTTGTTCCGGTAAGCGTTAGATTTTGCACGGTGATATTGTTCGCCGCGACAGTAACCGCAGGGCTTCCCGCCTGAACGATGCTGCCTGCACCCTGGCCGGTGATCGTGATGCCGTCACGCGAAACAGAAAATTTATCAAATGTGCCTTCGCCAACGCCGATTTTACCTTGGTCTGCCACGAGCTCAAGTGCTTGGTTGATTGAACCCTTGGTGTGATCGCCTTCAAAAACGTTGACTGTGTGCGGATCGCGCAAAGTAATGCCCGGTCTTGTAATTGGGCTGGACGCGCCACCAGACACGTTCGCATTGATCGTTGAATATAGATCAAGCGTCCTTGTACTTAGATATAGCGTACCAGGATCAACTTCGAACTCGCCGCCAAACGTTTCCGCTTCAATATGCGTGCCATCTGCAATGACAATACGGTCGTCATTGTCCGAGGCGTTGTGTTCATCTAACGGGACTTCACCGTCGGCATAAATGTCAGCTTGACTTGGCGATGTTGCTAGCAACACGTTTGACCACGCCAGATACGCGTTGATAGTACCGTCTGTTATCTCAAGGACGGGGTCGGCTGCATTTTGGATGTTCGGATCAAAGTCACCGTCGATTACGTTGATGCCGACTGGGTCGAGCATTAGCCATCCCATTTCGCCGTTGGCGGCAGTAGTGTCGGTAAACCCATTATAGGCGAGGGACTTGCCTGATACTTCAACCAAACCGCCATTGCCCCATTGCGCGCCGCCTTTTGCGTAAATAGAGGCCGCGAAATCTGTAGTGTTGTTTGACCAGATAATGGCTGTGCCAGCATCGCCTGTTTCGATCGCGCTCACTTCAATTTTTGCGCCACGTCCCACGTCCACATTTTCTGCTTCTGGGATAAATCCGTTACTAATTTGGGACACGTTACTGCCAACCAGGATTGCTGAAGTGTCAACGGACACCTGATAGCCAATTTCGCTATCAGAGTTCAAATTTCCACCTTGGAAGGCGCCACCGATGAGAACGTTACCACCACCATTATCGCCAGAGGCGTCGATGTTGGCGGTTTCCGCAATTTCGATTTTCTTGCCAACAATGTGGATGTCGCCACCGCGGGATGGGATGTAATCTGGTGAAGAGACTTTGATTTTAGCAGAGGTGTCGACTTTACCAGAAACGCGCACTTTGCCGCCTCCACCGCCAAGAATGATTTTGCCGCCGCGCTTCGAAACGCTTCTTGCTTGCGCAACACCTGACATATTGATGGCTGAGCTCAAAACGCTAGAGGCTTGCGACGCGCTCATAATGATCGTGCCGCCATCCGCTGTTATGTTTCCAGAATTAGCTATTAACGCACCTGCCTCTGATCCATCATTACGTTTTGGAGTTTTGCTTGTAGGCGAAGTAATGGCAAATTTAATGAGTCCGTCGCCATAAAAATCAAGCGTATGAGCTTCACCGGCGCCTAATATCACTGTACCGAGATCAGCCTGGATATAGCCCTTATTTTCAACACCTGGTGCGACCAATGCTGCAAGACCACTTTCCTGAACAGTGATCGTGCCCGCATTTGAAATCATGGCTTCTGGGTTGCCCTTGCGGTTGAAAATAAATCTACCAGCAAGGAAATTCGCATCTGATGTATCGGAAGTGGAAGCTATCAGACTACCAACATCAACGTGTGAATTTGGTCCAAAGTGGATTCCAGATCCGTTGATGATGATAATTTTGCCATTGGCGAAAAGGGAACCATTGAACGATGTCGCTTGGCCTGAAAGAACCCGGTTGAGCGCCCAAGAGCCCGAATTTGGCTGCAAGAAGGTAATGGTTTCACCGTTGATGGCGTCAAAACTCTTCCATTCCACAACTAATTTGTCGGTGTTTTGTACAATTGATGTCGCATGACCAGATTGAGAAATTACACCTTGGCCCTGTGTAATTTGTCCCCCCGTTGGTGCAGCCATCACCGGCGTCAATGCCGTTGTAAGACTCAAACTTGTCGCGAACGCTTTGATATTCAATCGTTTTAGCGGGCTTACGCATACTTTAAACATTGCAAACCAATCCGGATATTACGCATCCAATTTATGGTCCGCCGCACATTTGGTTTTACGTGCGCGAAAATTTACCCGCAACAACATCGTTAAGACATCGTTAATTTCCACTTTGTTAAGGTTAACAAAATAAAAATTTCACCTAAACTTGTGAATACTGATTCCCTCGGGGGGCATAACGTGCGGAACAATACTTCAAATCATTTGAAGAGGGGTGTTCGTCACCTTGCGATCGCCATCATGGCGATGGGGTTGGTTGCCCAGCCTGCGGCGTTCGCGCAAACTGTATTGCCCAAAGCAGAAATTGGAAACAGCGGCGGTTATGGCGGCATTGGCGCCGCGAGTTCTTTATCGAATACGGCGGCCGCGACAAACACATCAGACATCGAATTTAAGGCAGATGAAACAGGCGCGAGTTTTGTTTTGAATGCTATTAATGTTTCAGGTTCTACCGTATTTTCCGCTGACGAATTTGAAACCGTTTACGCCAAGTATTTGGGCACCAAAATTGATGCTGGCGTGGTCTTTAAGATTGCTGCAGACCTCACGGCATTTTACCGCCAACAAGGATATATTTTGGGTCAGGTTATCGTGCCACCACAAGAGGTTGAAGGCGGTGTCGTTCGTCTTAAAGCAATTGAGGGATATGTTGACCAAGTCATCATAGAAGGTGAACTGGGTAGCGAGCGAGAATTGGTACATGCCTATGGCGAGCGCATCAAAGCATCACGCCCTTTGCGCGCTGACATACTTGAACGCTATTTGTTGATGGCCGGTGACCTTGCAGGCCTAAATGTAGAAGGTATTCTTTCGTCTTCAAATGATAATGTTGGCGCGTCAACTCTTACCATTAAATCAGAATATGATTGGTTTGAAGGATCATTTGCTGCTGTAAATTCAGGTTCTCATGAGGTTGGGCCGGACCTGCTACGAAGCGATTTGACATTCAATTCGGTGCTTGGTCTGCACGAACGGATCATGCTTAAAGGCGCTGTTGCGGCAGAGATTGCAGAGTTGCAATCACTTGAATTGCAGTTTAGCGCGCCGATAAATGACAACGGGACGAGTTTCTTCACGCGATATGCGGGCAGCAACTCAAACCCGGGCAATGGTCTTCAAGCATTTAATGTTCATTCTATCAGTTCACGAGCGTCCATTGGTTTCAAGCATGCAGCCATTCGTTCGCGAGAGGAGAACCTGTTTTTAACCGGTCAATTTGATTGGGACAATTTGAGGTCAGCCTCAAACCTCGGCACGTTGAGCGATGATCATTTGCGCATTCTTCGGGGCATTGTGGACTATGACTTTGTCGACACTTCATTGGGCGGTAAACCTGCTGTCAACATCATTCGCGTGACACTTAGCCAAGGGCTTGATGTGCTTGGCGCAACAAATGCAGGCTCAGTGAACAAATCGCGGACAAATGGCACAGGCGTATTTACCTCTTTGCAGTTGGATGCACAGCGCCAACAAGTCTTAAGCCACACTGGCCTTCAACTGTTAATTGGCGCGCGCGCGCAGGTGACAAATGTTCCACTGCTGTCGAGCGAAGAGTTTGGTTTTGGCGGCGGTGAATATGGCCGTGGCTATGACCCAAGCACCTTGTCAGGTGACAATGGCTTTGCCGGTAAAGTTGAATTGCAATATTCACCGGAGAATGCCGTTGCTGGATTGGAGTTTTTGCATGACAGTCAGTTCTACACTTTTGTAGATTTCGCTGCCGTTGAAAACCTCAACGCTGACGGCTTGGGCAATAGCTCATATCAGAACATGTGGTCAGCAGGTATAGGGGTACGCTTAGGACTAGGTGAAGATGTGGATTTAGATCTCGCATTGGCTTACCGAGGCAACCCAAGCACCAGCGTGAAAAATCTCAGTCACGATCGTTTGCGTGCTCTCGCCAAGTTTGAAGCGCATTTCTAAAAGCTTCTTTTACGTTGAGTGACCTCATCGTATTCTGAGAAAAGGGCAGCACCGTTAGCGCCGCCCAATGTAAAGTGTCGGCCTATGCTAACAGATCGAACCGATCTGCGTTCATGACCTTTGTCCATGCAGCGACGAAATCGCGGGCAAATTTTTCGCCATTGTCGTCTTGAGCATAAACCTCAGCATAGCTGCGCAGAATGGAGTTGGAGCCAAACACCAAGTCGGCGCTTGTGGCTGTCCATTTTGTTTCACCTGTTTTCCGATTGCGGATTTCGTAGGTGCCATCCTTTACCGGATGCCAGCTATAAGCCATGTCGGTGAGGTTGACGAAGAAGTCATTGGTGAGGGCACCCACACGGTCGGTGAAAACCCCGTGCGCACTGCCGCCATGGTTTGCACCAACAACCCGTAGGCCGCCGAGCAACACTGTCATCTCTGCTGCTGTTAGCCCGAGCAATTGCGCACGGTCCAAGAGCATTTCTTCAGCAGAAACGGCATAGGCTTCTTTTTGCCAATTGCGGAAACCGTCGGCCAATGGCTCTAAAACGTCAAAGCTGTCTGCATCAGTTTGTGCGTCGGTCGCATCGCCTCGACCTGGCGTGAATGGCACGTCGACGTCATACCCACCAGCAGCGATGGCTT
>CAJXLH010000111.1 GCA_913055925.1 uncultured Maritalea sp.
CTGTCACGTCCAACACTTCGGCGAGCTTTAACGCTAAGGCCGTTGATGGCACGAACACGTTGTTTTCAATCGTATTGATTGTTTTGCGTGTTACGCCGGCTTGGTCCGCTAATTGCGCTTGGGTGAGCCCGGCCTTTTTGCGGTGGTCGGCTAAATGGACGATGAGGCTCACAGGCGCCCCTGCACGTCTAGCTGTACAAAACGGAGTAGAAATGCGGCGGCGGTGAGTGTGCCCATGGTCGCAAATGCAACGCCAGATTGCACATATCCATTTATCATGAGAACCGCAAAGATTGGGTAGAGCCAAATCGCAACCCAGTAGCCGAAAGCGGCTGCCCGTTTATTGTCGTTTCGATAACCCTCATCATTGGCCGCACCAGCATTTTGTGGCCCAGCGGCAATGCCACCGACCGTCAGCGCCAGGAATGCCAAGCCACCCATGATGCCGGGAATATATGGGTTCATAGGATCGGGACGACCCATGGTGAATGCAAGAATGGCATATGCAAGGCAAACCAAACCGGTGGCACCAAGCATAATTAGTCGCAAAAGGGAAAATCCATTAGATGTCATCATTGTCTCCGTGTAACGTATAGGTTACACATAGGCAATGATAGATGTAACGTCAAGGTTACACGCCAAATTATTTGTTGGTGAGAAGAACGAGGTTCCCCTCACTGTCTTTGATTAAGGCATAAATGGTCGTTGGGTCCCATTCCGCAGCGCTTGGCTGGGTAACAATTTCAACGCCTTTTGCTTCAATCTCTTTGACAAAGCTCTCTATGTCCTCTGTGACGATGGGCAATGCGGGCACGTTTTGCGGTCCAATTTGATCAACCTTATCGAAATGAAGTCGCGTGCGGGCGTCGCTCATGGTGAGCATGATCCATCGGCTCTCGCCATAGGGCGCATCGGTGTGCACGGCCATGCCAAGTTTTTGGACATAAAAATCGCGAGCGCGCTCTAAATCAACCGCCGGAAGCGAAAGAAAACTTATGTGTGACAGCATTTATTCCTCCCTCACTGGTTGCCCAGCATAATGACTTTCTTCCTATGGGCAAAATTGGCGTTTTGACATGCGTTTGTTGCAGTGCAGAATGGGCAAAGACATGTTGGAGGGAACATCGTGAAAATTCACATCACAAGCGTATTTGTTGACGACCAAGCCAAAGCGCAGAGATTTTATTGCGATGTTTTAGGTTTCAAAGTGAAAGAGGATGTGCCGGTTGGCGAATATCGCTGGCTGACCGTATCTGAGAATGGCGCAGCGGATGAGGTTGAACTTTTGCTTGAACCCAATGCCCACCCCGCAGTTGAACCCTATCGTGACGCGCTGAGAGCAGACGGTATTCCGCTCGCTTCATTTAAGGTTGAAGGTTTGGAGGCTGAATGCGCGCGACTTGCCGATTTAGGTGTGAAATTTGTGTCGCCGTTTACAAAGACCGAGCAATATAGCACCGCCATCATCGATGACACCTGCGGCAATCTGGTTCAACTGATTGAAATGGCGTAGCGGTACTGGTTAGATCGACCGGATATTGACCCGCTTGGACAATTCTTCGGCTGTCTCTACGCGTTCAGAATATCGATCAACCAGATATTGAGCGCGGCCCCGTGTGAGCAAGGTGAATTTCATAAGCTCTTCCATCACATCAACCATGCGGTTGTAATATGGTGATGGTTTCATGCGGCCATCATCGTCGAACTCAGTGAAGGCTTTTGGCACGGAGGATTGGTTGGGGATGGTGATCATCCGCATCCAGCGGCCAAGAATGCGCATTTGATTGACCGTGTTAAAGCTCTGCGACCCACCGCAGACTTGCATGAGTGCCAAAGTGCGACCTTGGGTTGGGCGCACACCGCCAATCGGTGCTAGCGGCAGCCAGTCGATTTGGGTTTTCATCAAACCGGTCATGTTGCCGTGTCGTTCAGGCGAGGACCAAACTTGCGCTTCAGACCAAAGCGACAATTGGCGCAACTCATCAACCTTAGGATGATCCTCCGGTGCGTCACCGACCAGCGGCAAACCTGAAGGATTGAAGACTTTTACCTCAGCCCCCAAATGACGCAATACCCGAGCTGCCTCTTCAGTCAACAAACGTGAAAAGGAACGTTCGCGCAACGAACCGTAAAGCATCAACACACGCACGGGGTGCTCAGGCTCGCCAGCCAAGCCAAGCGTTTGCGCATTGATCGGGTGCAAGCTGTCCGCGTCGATGTTTGGCAGGTCGTCGATCATGGTTTAGCGCGCAACAGCAAACTTTTCGTCAAAGGCATAGCCAGCGCCGCGCACGGTGCGGATTGGATCTTTTGCACGACCGCGATTGATCGCCTTGCGCAAACGCCCGACATGCACATCAACAGTGCGTTCATCCACATAGACATCGTGGCCCCAAACGCCATCGAGCAATTGCTCACGGCTGTAGACACGACCAGGGCTTTGCATAAGATATTCGAGCAAGCGATATTCGGTTGGGCCCAGATGCACTTCTTTGCCGGAGCGACGAACGCGGTGCGTTTCACGGTCCAACTCGATATCGCCCGACTTAAGGCTGTTGGACATCAATGTCGGGTTGGCACGGCGCAAATGCGCTTTAACGCGCGCAATCAATTCAGGCACAGAAAAAGGTTTCACCACATAGTCGTCAGCGCCAGTGGCCAAACCGCGAATGCGCTCTTCTTCTTCACCACGTGCCGTCATCATAATAATCGGCACGCGAGACGTTTCTTCCTTTGTGCGCCAGCGACGACAAAGTTCGATACCGGAAAGGCCGGGCAACATCCAATCAAGCAAAATGAGGTCAGGCAGCTCTTCTTGCAGTGCAAGCGATGCTTCGTCGCCATCTTCAGCGGTGGTAATACGATATCCCTCAGCTTCGAGGTTATATCGAAGCATGATGGCGAGGTCTTCTTCGTCCTCGACGATCAAAATTTTCGGAGCCATGATCCAATTCCAATGGAGGGTGCAGCGACTAGCTTAGCTGCACCTTGCCGGATTCAATGTCGTAATAAAGGTTTTCACCTGTTTTGAGATAGTAGGCGGCTTCTGCGATGTTGGTCGCGTGGTCGCCCGCCCGCTCTAGGTTTTTCGCACAGAACAAAAGGTGGGTGCAGTCTGTGATGTTGCGCGGATCTTCCATCATGTAAGTGAGGAACTCGCGGAACAATGAAACATAAAGCGCATCCACTTCATCGTCGCGGCGACACACATCAATCGCGATATCCGCATTGCGTGTGGTGAAGCTATCGATTGAGCGTTTGATCTGGCCAAGCGTAAGGTCAGACATGTGACGAATGCCGCTATAAAGTTGTTTTGAAACACGTTGGCTATCGATGTGCTTCACACGGCGCGCAAGGTTTTTCGCAATATCACCAATACGTTCAAGATCGTTTGCCACGTGGATAGCTGATACAATGTGGCGCAAATCCGCAGCCATTGGCTGGCGACGAGCAATCATAGACACTGCAGACTCATCTATGTAGCGCTGCATATCATCAACTGCTTTGTCGGCTTTGGCCGTTTCTTTGGCAAGCTCATGATCAACGCGAATGAGTGCCTGTGTCGCATTTGTAATTGCAACTTCAACCATGCCACCCATCTCTGAAATGGCACGTGTTAACTCAGTCAATTCATCTTCGTAAGAAGATACAATGTGTTCATTCGAGGCCATTTATGTGCCCTTTCGCCCTATATCTTCTATGCTACCCGATACGTCCGGTAATATAGTCTTGTGTCTTTTGGTGGTGCGGATTGGTGAAAATCTGCTCCGTTGGCCCTTCTTCAATCAGCTTGCCAAGGTGGAAGAAAGCCGTTTTTTGAGACACGCGCGCCGCTTGCTGCATAGAGTGTGTCACGATGACGATTGTGAAGCGTTCGCGCAATTCGTCAATCAATTCTTCAATGATCGCTGTCGCAATTGGATCGAGTGCCGAACATGGCTCGTCCATCAACAAAACCTCTGGCTTTGTCGCGATTGCGCGCGCAATACACAAACGCTGTTGCTGGCCGCCTGAAAGGCCCGTGCCTGGCTGGTCCAAACGATCCTTCACTTCTTCCCAAAGGCCCGCACGACGAAGCGAGGTTGTGACGATTTCGTCTAGCTCGTCTTTGGTGCTGGTCATGCCGTGAATGCGCGGACCGTAAGCCACGTTTTCATAGATCGACTTAGGAAATGGGTTTGGTTTTTGAAAAACCATGCCCACGCGCGCACGTAGTTCAACCACGTCAATCGCTTTGTCGTAAATGTCTTGGCCATCAAGCGTAATTTCGCCGCCAACACGACAGATGTCGATCGTGTCATTCATCCGGTTGAGGCAACGCAAGAACGTCGATTTACCACAACCAGAAGGCCCGATGAGCGAGACAACTTGGTTTTCAACGATATCGAGGTCCACATCGAAAAGCGCCTGCTTTTCGCCGTAGAAAACGCTGACATTTCGTCCAGCCATTTTAACAGACTCGGGGCTCGGTTGAGCTTCTGGCTGTTTAAGATCTGTGGCTACACTCATTTTGTTTGTCCTTAAATCAACTCTTGTCGTTTTCTACCAACGACGTTCGAACTTCTTACGCAACACAACTGCAATTGCGTTCATGGCAATCAAGAACCCGAGCAGTACCATGATGGCAGCAGATGTACGCTGCTGGAATGCTGGCTCTGGGAAGTCTGCCCACATGAAAATTTGTACTGGCAACACCGTTGCCGGATCAGAAAACGCTGCCGGCACGTCCACCACGAACGCCACCATGCCAATCATTAAGAGCGGTGCTGTTTCACCCAAGGCTTGCGCCATGCCGATAATTGTACCGGTTAGGATGCCTGGCATTGCCAAAGGCAAAACGTGGTGTGTTACAGTTTGCAAACGTGATGCGCCAATGCCAAGCGCTGCTTCGCGAATTGACGGCGGCACGGCGCGCAGGGCTGCGCGTGACGCAATAATGATGGTCGGCAAAGTCATAAGCGCCAAGACCATACCGCCAACATAAGGTGCGGAGCGATCTAACTCGAAATAGTTGAGGAACACCGCAAGACCGAGCAAACCAAAGACAATCGAAGGCACGGCCGCAAGGTTGTTGATGTTCACTTCGATCAACGTCGTCCAACGGTTTTTCGGCGCGAATTCTTCCAAGTAAATCGCGGCGGCAACACCCAATGGGAATGACAGCGCCAGCGTGACGATCAAGGTAAGCGCTGAACCCACAACCGCGCCCCAAACACCTGCCATTTCTGGCTCACGGCTCGCGCCGCGTGAGAAGAAGATGGAGTTAAAGCCATTGCGGATGTAGCCGCGTTCAACAAGTTCGTCGGTCCAAACGATTTCTTGGTCAGAGAACTTACGGTTTGCTTCCACCACTTCCATATTACGCAAACGCCAGTCGCTTGGCGCGGCGGCAGAAAGGTCTTCGGCCACAGGCATGTAGGCCTCGGCTGTCGCTGTAGAATTTGTCACCGATGTGAGTTTAAGAACGCCACCACCAACATAAAGCAAGGCGGAAGGCATGTCAGCGGTCAATGTTTCGCCCAAACCATCGTTCGCAATACGCGCGTCGAGTTCATCTGCCTTAGAAGCCAGCTGCTCGATGCGAACACGTACAAGTTTGAGATCTTCTTCTGTTTTTTCGAGCGATTTTTCCAAGCGCTCTTTCACGTCAGCTTCTGGTCCTGCAGCCAAGCGCTCTTTATAGGCGACAATATCGCCTTCAAGCTTTGCAGCAGACCGAAGTTGGCCAGCTTGCTCATCGCGAAGCGAAGCGGCTTGAACAGCCAGACGAGCTTTGGCCGCCTTTAACTGGTCAGTGAATACAGGTTGGTCCGCGACAATTGAGTAGGATTTATCGTCCAACGCAAACGTCAGGTTGGCGCCGCCATCAACATAGCTGCTTGGCGTGATTTGCCCTTTAAGATAAAGGTCCGCAAAGTCAGAGATCGGTACCTCTGGCGTTTTGGTGCCGCCCACAAGGCTTGGATCATCCAGCACTTGCTGTCGAAGATATACCGGTGCGCCTGAAGACAGGATGCCGCCAAGAAGACGTTTGCCTTTGCGCGAGGTTACATGCGGAAACTCGCCACGAATTGTATTGCGCACAAGACCGTCATAGTCGGCTTTTTTCAAAGCGTTTGCGTCTGATCCGTCCGTGCCAAGCGTTTCCGCATTTAGCTGAAATGGCAGCTGCGCGAAGTTAAATGTGAAGGCTGGAATGCCTTGAGACACAACTGACGACAACAGCAACAATAGGAACGCGACAGATACGCCGATTGCCGAGCGACCAAGCCACTTGAAGTTTCCTTCCGCACGATAACGTTTCGCCAAACGGGCGCGCGCTTCGTCGGAGGTGTGAATTGAATTGATTTCTTGCACGTTGCCGCCTGCCAAATCAGTCATATTGCTCTCGATATTTCTGGATGACGCGCAAGGCGATCACGTTGAGCATCAAGGTTACGCAGAAGAGCACCAAGCCAAGGGCAAATGCCGCCAGCGTCTTCGCGCTATCGAATTCTTGGTCACCGACCAACAAGGTCACGATTTGAACGGTAACAGTGGTCACCGCTTCAAGTGGGTTGATGGTGAGATTTGCTGAAAGCCCAGCCGCCATCACCACGATCATTGTTTCGCCAATAGCACGGGAAATCGCGAGCATAAGCGCAGACACAATACCCGGCAGCGCCGCTGGCAAAATCACCCGACGGATGGTTTCAGATTTTGTGGCACCAAGGCCAGAAGAACCATCGCGCAAGCTTTGTGGCACCGAATTGATCACGTCATCTGACAAAGACGATACAAATGGAATGATCATAATGCCCATCACCAAGCCGGCAGCGAGCGCGCTTTCTGATGATACAGATAGGCCGATGCCCTCACCTGCGTTTCTAAAGAATGGTGCAACTGTTAGCGCGGCGAAGAAGCCGTAAACAACGGTTGGAATACCAGCCAAAATCTCAAGGATTGGCTTGGCGACCGCTCGGAATTTTGGCGTCGCATAGTCGGACAAATAAATCGCTGACATCAAGCCAATCGGTGCGGCCACAAGGATCGCAATTGTGGTGATGAGCAATGTACCTGCAAAGATCGGGATTGCACCAAACACTTCGGAGTTGCGCTCTGAGGCCTCGGAGCCAGCGCCCTCAAATGCGCTTTGCGGGCTCCAGTGGGTACCAAACAAGAAGTCAAAGAATGGGACTTTTTGGAAGAAGTTGAGACTCTCAAAAATCAAGGAAAGCACAATGCCGAGCGTTGTTAGGATCGCGACACCTGAAGCGGCGATCAAGGCAACTGAAACGGTGCCTTCTACAAACTGACGGGCGCGGAAGCTTATGCTGATTTGACGCCATGCGAGGAAACCGCCGCCAAGTACGAGCGCTGCGAGCACGAGCTGTAAGATCAGATTGGCCGCGCCGTTAAACGCACGATAGGCCTCGATCGCCTTTAGCTCTGCGTCGGAAACATTGCCAACATTTTGACCGTTGGCGAGGTTGAATGCGCCGCGCAGAAATGATTCCTGCTCAAGCGCTGTCAGACCACTTAGCTCCGTCGCAAGCTGCGCCGTGACACTAGAGTCTGCGAAATATCGGTAAAAAACCAACCAGGCGACATAAACGAAAATTGCCGGCAAAAGCCCGGCAATCAAAACCATTCCGCCATGGAACTCTGGTTTGGAGTGGAGGACTGTTGCATCACCACCGGTGATGGCAAAGGCGCGGCTTCGGCCGGTGTAGAACAAGCCACCAGCAACAAGTAGAACAACCAAAAGGGTTAGCCAGAATTGCACTTTATGCCCCCAAATAATTTTGCCCCAAAGGACACAAACACCGCCTCAAGTAAACCCTGAGGCGGTGTCAAACTTAAGGATGTTTACATCTTTTGTGCAGCAACAAGACCTTCAGCGTCAGCCTTGAACTTCGCACGATCTTCAGCTGGAAGTGGGATAAGGCCTTTTTCAGTTAGGTAGCCTTCGTCGCCCCATGCAGCGTCGTTAGTGAACTCAGCAACATATTCCATGATGCCAGGGATAACGCCTACGTGCTCTTTCTTAACGTAGAAGAACAATGAGCGTGATACTGGGTAGTCACCATCGGCAATAGCGTCGAATGTTGGCTCAACACCGTCAACATTTGCGCCTTTGATTTTGTCAGCGTTTTGGTCAAGGAATGAGAAACCAAAGATACCGAAAGCAGATGGGTTCGCTTCAAGCTTTTGAACGATCAAGTTGTCGTTTTCGCCAGCGTCGATGAATGCACCATCTTCACGGATCTCAGCACATGCATCTTCTTCGATGCCTTCTTGACA
>CAJXLH010000112.1 GCA_913055925.1 uncultured Maritalea sp.
GGATATCGCCCCGCCGGTGAACACCTTCCCACACGACGATGTCACGGCCGAACCGCTGAACCGGTGGCGTTCACATGCCTACCTGCTCTTTGGCAACTGGATCAACCAAATGTATCAGGGCACACCGTTCGATCTGAACGATTTGGGTAAATCGGAATAACAAAAAAAGCGGGAGCCAATGCACTCCCGCTTAATTCTTCCAAGAAAAGGCAATGCGTTACTGATGCGCTGATGCGCGAACCTTGGATTCGATGAATTCGATCATCATACCCGCAATGTCTTTCTTGGTCGCGGTTTCGACACCTTGCAACCCAGGTGAAGAGTTCACCTCAAGAACCTTCGGGCCGGTTTTACTCTCCAAAATGTCGACGCCAGCGACAGACAAACCAAGTTGCTTCGCTGCGCGGCGCGCAACAGTACGCACTTCCTTCGAAATACGAACAGATTTCGCAGTGCCGCCCCGGTGTAGATTTGATCGAAACTCACCTTCTTGTGCCTGACGCTTAATAGCGCCAACAACCTTGTTGCCGATCACCAAGCATCGCGTGTCCGCACCAGCCGCTTCAGCCACAAACTCTTGAATCAAGAAGTTGGCGTCCAAACCACGGAACGCATCCACCAAGCTTTCGGACGCTTTTTTAGTCTCCGCGAGCACCACGCCGCGCCCTTGCGTCGACGACAACAGCTTCACAACGGCTGGCGCACCGCCGACCAGTTCGATCAGATGTTTTGTATCTTTAGGTGAGTGCGCAAATGCAGTCACTGGCGTGCCAATTTTTTCCCCAGCCCAAATCTGGTGAGCCAACAACTTGTCGCGCGACGCGCCAATCGCCTCTGCCTTGTTCAGGCAAAACGCGCCGGTGTTGGCAAACTGACGCAAAACCGCCATGCCATATTCAGTCGTTGAAGCCCCAATGCGCGGGATGATGGCATCAAAGCGCGGCAATGGCGCACCGTCATAGTGCACCTCTGACACAATGCCACCCATCTTGAGATAGCAGCGTGTCGTGTTGATCACTGTGATGGTGTGGCCGCGCAACTCAGCCGCTTCCACAATCCGTTTGCTCGAATAATTCTCCGGCTCACGCGACATCAGCGCAATTGAAAGCGGGCGCCGCACTTCGGCAGCGACCTTTTTCACCCGATAACCGTCATAATTCAATACGGGCTGCACGCAAGACGCGTTGGCATCAACATACATGTCTGCTTCAATGGCGGAACGGCCGAGCAGCATGCGATAGACCATGTTTTCCCGGTTGGTCAGCGTTACTTCCGCTGTCCATTTCCGTTCGCCCATCGCAAGTTCTGTCTCAATCACATAGCGCAGCTCAACTTCGCCATTGGAGCTGGTGACATTGCGTCGATCAACAATCGGCGCTGTGCACGACACTTCCAAATTCGGTTCTTCTGGATCGGGATGCACAATAAAGCGCGCGAAATGCTTGCCATCCTCTTCAAACGTCACAATGTCTGAAGCGTGCAAAGCTGATGTTTTCGCGCCTGTATCAATTTTTGCTTTTATCGCAGAAAGCTTGAGCTGCGGCAGTGCCAGCCATTCTTCCCACCCCAATGTAAATGCAGTTTGCATTCCCTACTCCTAAAAGAGTGTCTTGTTTTTTCGCCCTATTATCAGCCTTCACTATGAAAGCAACAAAATAGTCACGCGCCGATTTGCCATTTATGCCCAATAAATCGCTGCGAACACATGACAATTCATTTTCTCAATCGAATTCGCGACGAACCGCTACCCTGCAACGGAACCAACACAGATTGCAAATTTGTGATGGCGAAGCTTGCATTTATATCTAAACGATATATATAGATACATATCTATTGGATATATACACGAGACTCTTAAGATGAAAAAATGGATATGGATCGTCACACCGGTCGTAGCGCTAGTGCTTGGCATCATGGCGCTTTTTGCCTACCTAACACCCGCCCTACCAACGCCTTCTGGCCCATACCTTGTGGGCTATGACCGTTTTGCCGTTGAAAAAGGAGAGCGCTGGGTGGACGTGCAAGCGTTCTATCCTGCCGCCGCGAAGTCAAATCAGCAACTAGAGGCCATGCCTTCCGATTTGGCGGAGCAGTTGGCGCTCAGCTTCGGCGCACCGCACGCTGCGATGATCGACGAACGCGAGATCCCCGCCTATATCCAAGCACCTATAAAGCCCGGATCACATCCTGTTTTGATGTTCAACCATGGCCACGGCATGTTCGCGACGCAAAACTCTCACCAAGTCCTCGAACTGGTCAGCCACGGTTACATCGTTTTGGCACTCAATCACCCAGGCCATAGCTTGCTGAGCAAAAATGGCAACCAAATCGCAACCCGAGGCGTGGGCATTGCTAACTACACCTCAGAAGAGGCCTCAACATTGTTGCAGCGTCAGGTCAAGGGCAACGACGACCTACGCGCCGCCACGTCCCGCGACGAATGGATGACTGTGATGGAAGGCATCCAAAAAGATGCGTTTTACGACATTGTCGACCAGTTCCCGGAGTGGATCGCGAACAACCAGTTGGTGCTCGACGCACTTCCAGACATACAATCCGGTGCCATCAAATCAGCACTCGCCGCAAACATGGACCTTAATCGCATCGCCTATTTCGGTCACTCGTTCGGTGGTGCGGTCGCAACCCATATGGGCATGCAAGATAGCCGCGTCAAAGCCGCATATAATATGGACGGCCCTGTGTTCACATGGTCACTCACCCAAAACCCATCCGCGCAATTTTGCTTCGCTTATGCAAACGCATCCAACCAAGAAAATGTGGCGCTTGATTTCTCTTGGGCGAACCAACAAATCGCCAAGTCTGTGGCAGGTTGCGAAACCGTCTTCGACGGTGCAGCGCACATGAACTTTAGCGATCTGAACGAAATGTCGTTCCTGCGCTGGCTGAACCTATTAGGCCCCATTGATGGCACCAAAATGCGCAATAATCTCAACGCATCCCTGCTCAGCTTTTTCGATCAGCACTTGCGCAATGGCGCTGCAATGCCCAAGCTAGACGGCACCGAAATGATTCAACACTAGGCGCACATGCAGGACAAAATCATACTCGGCCTCTTGGCCTTCCAAGAGGCCAGCCTTTATGACCTGAAAAAGACAATGGAGCAGTCCACGGCGATGTTTTACAACACATCGATCGGCTCCATTCACCCTGCCTTACAAAAGCTGGAAAAACAGGGGTTTGTGACCACCCGCGAAGAAGCCACCGGCAAGCGCAAGAAAAAAGTCTACAAGCGCACCCCTGCTGGAGCCGAAGCCTTTCAAACATGGATCAGCGAACCCGTCGCAGAGTTCAAAACCCGCGACGAAGCCATGCTGCGCTTATTCTACTTTGGCCACATCGAAGGCGACGTCACACCGCATATCCAGCTCTATATCGACGAAGCCGATCAATGGATTGGGCTCCTACAGTCGATGCTCGATGCGGTCGATCTTTCCCAAGTCCCCGACAACCTCCAAAAAATTGCCTTTTTCCAAATGGCCACAATGCGCTACGGCCTCGACAATATTAAGTTTGGTCAAAACTGGTACAAACAGCTTTTGAAAGACTACCAGGCAGCCGATTTAGACTAACGCACGTCGCTCCATCACCCGCCGGATCAGCTCCAGCGCCTCAGCGGGCGGTTTTTGTTCAATCCGCCAATATTCCGAGCCATCCTTTTTGCGTTCCAGCATCTCATAGCCGATCATAATTCGACGCAATGTCGCCGGGTCTTTAAAGGCGTGCGCGGTGTTTAGACATTCGTTGACTTGCTTTTCATGAAGCGCTTTGCCAGATGGAATTGCTGACCACAGCACCCACAACACAGTCTTTTGCACTTTGCTGCGGGATGGCCATTGCCTAAGTACGCCATCTGCGGAGAATTGGTTGAGACAGCGCTCCACCAGTGCAAAATCTATCGCCTCATTCGGTGTTGCCTCGTTCAATCGAGCCGCCGATTTGTGCGACGCCCGCAAATGCTGAAAATTGCGATATCCATTGGCTTTGGCGATGAGATTAAGCATCCGCACATGACTGAGCGGTTGATCATTTTGTTCAAGTTGTTTGGTAAGTGCGCGCGAGAATTGGGAAATATCATCCGCAACAAGCGGAATAGTTTGTTTTGACATTTTGACATCCATATTAGCCGTTGATGTCGTTGGTCGCTGACTTAACGAACTGGCATTGAAAGGTGTCTTTAATGCAAGTTTTGAAATGAACGCATTTAGCAATCCAAATTGGATCAGCGACGCCTCGGCTGCGCTCGGCCACCCCAAAGCTATCACAGTTGATTGAAGCTGCAAGCGGATTATTGCTTTGTGTTCACAAACCCGGCGGCCCTTAACGCTGGTTTACTGGTCACCAAATAAATCGCCAGTATGATGATCGGTAGCGCCAAAACCTGATTAAACGCCAACTCTTCGCCCAAAAAGGCGATTCCCACAATCGCCCCACCCACCGGCACGGCGAAATTGATCTGCGACATTTGTTTGGCTTCGATACGGTTCATCAAAAAGAAGTAGATCAACATAGCCAATGCTGTCGGGATTAACCCGAGGAAAATGACGGCTGAAATGCCAACCGTACTTGGCGTCGGCAACGCTCCAAAATCCACCACCAACAGTGCCCAAATTGTGATCGCCAGCGTACCCATCAACATCGAGCCAGCAGCCATTTCGATTGGCTTTCGTTTTGGCAGGGTTTTCACAATCACGGTTGTTGCAGCATAACAAAGTGCCGCCGCCGTCAACGCCAATTGACCCAACAAATCCAAACCAAGAGATGACAAGGCATCAACGCCAAACAAAATGACAACGCCGACATACCCCACAAAGACGCCGATCAGAGAACGCTTCGTCAACTTTTCAGCCTCGATCCAAAAGTGCGCCATAACCACCGTCGAAATTGGTCCAACGCCCATCAATATGGCGGCGAGGCTACTCGACACGTAAAGCTCACCGTAAGTAATCAGGAAGAAGGGTATGGCGTTGCCCAAAATGCCAGTTACGGCATAAGCTGTAAGTGCATTTCGCGTCAGCTTAAGCCGCACACCCTGCAGCCACATCACACTGCCTAGCACCAATGTGGCAATGCTCAATCGTCCGAGCACCAACATGGTTGGATCAATCGTTTCAACACCAATTTTGATAATCGCGTAAGACGAACTCCAAATCGCGGCTAATAATAGCCACAGTCCGACATTGATGAAGCGATCCATTGCACTCTCAACTCATTTCTAAAAAACATACCAACAATAGCCTGCTATACAAAATGTAGCAACCTAATGCACACATTCTTTTTTTGTCTAACATCGACATGTTGCACGTGCCATTTTTGACCTAGTCAAAACCAAATCAATTGAATCAGTTTGTGAAGGCGGTGAATCAAACTCCGAACATTTGCCACCAAGCAATTGATGTGACTCATGATTTTTTTCACGAGCCACATCATTTCTGTTTCACCGATTATCGAACTGGGGGCGTACCGCCACAATGCCGGCTTTGGTGATACGATATGGTTTCCCACCTTGTGATTTGATGAAACCACGCTTTTTCAAACGATTGAAAACGCTCAATTTGCAATCGGTCAGCACATAGCCTTCCCGGTTGAAACAGGTGACAGCGGTCACTTTACCATGTTGATTGCGCTCATACTTAATCGCGCCGCCTTGCGACAGCACATGCAACACACGTTGCTCTAATTTGGAAATATTCAATGGATTGTCTCGAAACAAACAGCACTATGCGCGCACCTCGCTCATCAATCGCAAAGGTACCGCTTTCAGCTCGTGCTCTCCGCTAATGGAAAGCTATTTCGTGACTACAATCTCTTGCATAAACTCCACCAGTGCCGAGAAAAATGGCAACTGTTTCACACAACATATGCGCGAAGCATCGCGCTGAAACAACTGCCAACCGACAAGAATTTAAGTATGTTGCAGCAAGAACACAGGGCCAAAACCTTGTGAATCAGAGATTTATACCTACCTTGAGCATGAAGGTCAGATACAAAGGGCCAAGGCGCTTATGACAAATTGGATGGACGAAACCCGCATTGCTTTTGACAATGTGGTGGACAATGTCCAAAGCGTTTTCACACCTAACATTCGGCTCGGTGTGACCGGCCTTTCGCGCGCCGGCAAAACCGTTTTTATAACGTCCCTGATCCATCAACTAATGGAAGGCAACAATTTGCCGCTTTTCGCGCCGCTCGCCGAAGGGCGCATCATTGGCGCTAAGCTTACGCGTCTCCCAAACCCAGCCATTCCCCGATTTGCATTTGAAGATCATTTGAATGCGCTAACATCCAAGGATCGCTTTTGGCCGCAATCAACACGCCAAATCGCTGAGCTGCGCCTCACCATTCGCTATCAGTCTGCATCTTGGGTTGGTGGCTTCACCGGCCCGCAGGAACTCAATATCGATATTGTTGATTACCCAGGCGAATGGCTGCTCGACCTGCCCCTTCTCAATAAATCTTACGCTGAGTGGTCGACCGACGCTTTTGAGCGCGCCAGCGAACCTGCACGCCAGGAACTTGCGAAAGATTGGAAAACCAAAAGCAACGCCATCAACCCAGACCAAGAGCTTAACGAGAAACAGGCGCAGACATTGGCCGACAGCTTTAAAGCCTACCTCGCTAATTGCCGTGAAGATGCACACGCACTATCGGCGCTGCCACCTGGACGCTTTTTGATGCCTGGTGACCTTGAAGGGTCGCCCGCGCTCACTTTTGCGCCCCTTCGTCCGCAATCTGGCACCAAGCCAAACAACAGCTTTTGTGCGACCATGGAAAAGCGCTACGAGGCCTATAAGGACTTGGTGGTGCGTCCATTCTTTCGTGACCATTTCGCTCGGCTGGATCGTCAAATCGTGTTGGTGGACACATTGGCTGCGCTTAACGCGGGACCGGCCGCTGTGAAAGATCTGCAAGTTGCGCTCAGCGAAATTTTGCAATGTTTCCGCGCCGGCGCAAACAACATTTTCGCCTCGCTATTCTCCACCAAAATCGACAAGATTTTGTTCGCCAGCACCAAGGCTGATCACCTCCATCATGAAAGCCACAACCAACTTGAGTTGATCCTAAATCACCTTGTTTCCAACGCGGCACGCGATGCACAATATAAAGGCGCCAGCACCTCCTCGGTCGCACTCGCTTCCGTCCGTGCAACACGCGAGGGTGAAGTTGATCACGAAGGTGAATTGCTTAAAACCATTATCGGCGTGCCACGCGAAGGTGAGAGTTTGGGCGACAAGACTTATAATGGCGAAACTGAAATCGCCCTATTCCCCGGTGAGTTACCGCAGAAACCGGAATCAGTTTTTGATGAAGACGCACCACATATTGGTCAACTCAAGTTCCTCCGTTTCCGGCCACCCATGCCACAAACCACCGAGACAGGCGCGATAAAACTGCCGCATATTCGGCTCGACCGTGCGATTGATTTTCTGATCGGAGACAAATTGAAATGAAGAAACCTGTCGCCATCGAAATCGACCCAAAGCCGAAAAAGCAAAAAGCAAAGTCAGCGCCAAAATCGGACAACAAAGCACCTGCCGCATTCGAGCTAACCAAGGTCGTGGAAGTGACGGAAACTGACTTCAACGCGGACCTCGAATTAGATCAAGATATTGCACTACCGAAGCGATCAATTTGGTCGAAACTCTTTTGGGCCGCACTGGCGTTTTTGGTGTCGCTGGGCTTTGGTCTCGCCCTTGAACGATTGGTCACCGATCTGTTTGCACGTTACCCTGCTCTCGGCTGGGTCGGCCTCGGTGCTGTTGCCCTTTTGCTGCTCGCACTGTTGGTTTTGGTGTTCCGCGAAATTTTTGGAATGCTTCGACTGCGCAAACTTGAACATCTGCGCAACGCTGCCGAAGACGCACACAAAAACCACAATCTTAAAGCCACCCAATCCGTTGCCGCCGACATACGTCAGCTCTATCGTGACCGCGCCGATTGCGCGCGCTTTGTTGCGCAATATGATCGCGGCGCGGAAGGCATTTTTGATGCAGACCAAACCCTACCGTTCGCTGAGCGCGAACTCATCCACCCGCTTGACCAAAAAGCACGCGCCATGATCGCATCCTCCGCACGCCGCATTGCGCTTGTCACCTCGGTCAGCCCCCGCGCCGTCATCGACATAGGCTTTGTCCTTTATGAAAGTTTCCGCCTGTCCCGCCGCGTCGCAACGCTTTACGGCGCGCGTCCTGGCTTTTTTGGATTTCTCACCCTTTCAAAAGCGATCTTAGGCCACCTCGCCCTCACCGGCGGCA